>CAJADV010000247.1 GCA_903938575.1 uncultured Gammaproteobacteria bacterium | reverse complement strand
TTGCATATTGAGGTGCAGCGTGGTGACCATCCCAGCCGGGTGCATCTCGACATCGAGGCGCTGGATGTGGAAGCAGAGGCGCGGCGGCTCGAGGCTCTGGGCGCCACCCGCGTGGCGGCCGTACACGACTGGATCGTGATGCAGGCGCCGGATGGTCAGCGCTTCTGCATCGTGTCGCGGGCACGCCCCGCTCAGTACTGATTACATTTGGAGAGGATATGAGTATTCCCACGGCCTCGCGCAGCGCTCTCGGAGAATTGATCGGCTTGTTGCAGGAGGTTGACGCCCGCTGGGCACAGCCGGAGTGGAATCTGGGCTCAGCCGAAGATGTCGCGGGCGCGCACCGCGCGCTCATGCACATGCTGGAAGGCGGCATCGCGGGTATGTTCGAGAGCGACCCTGCCCATCCCGACTTCCGCCGTATCGTCGCGCCGTGGCGCAAATTCACGGGCGACAATCCCGATGCGATCTACTTCGACGCGCCCGTCAGCAGTGAGCACAGCTACACGGTGGAGGGCCTCATGGATGGGGCGGTGTACGTGTCGATCACGGTGGAGTCAGGCACCGATGACGGCAGCATGGGCAGCAAGATTCTCGGGGTTATCAACGATACGCAGTTTGATCTGGATGCAGCGGGGGCCTTCCGCCTGCGCGTTGGCGGGGAAACCGCAACACGCAACTGGTTGCCTCTGCCTCCGGGCGCCTCCCGGCTAACCACGCGCCACTACTACGAGACGCTCCACAGCGCCTCGGCCGATCCGGCGCGATCACCGCTCATGCGGATTCGCCGTGAGGGCACTGCCACGGCGCCTGCGCCCGTGGGTGATGTCGAGGTGGCGGCCGGCATCCGCCGCGTGGCGCAGTTCGTGCGCAGCCGCACACTCGGCATGCCACCCATGAGCGCAAGCACCCCACCGGCCTTTCTGTCGCTGGTACCCAACAGTTTTCCGCCACCGGTTCCCCCGGGCGAGATGGGGCTCGCAGCTTTCGATGCGGCGTATTCGATGGCGCCGTTTTTTCTCGGGCCGGAGCAGGCGCTGGTGATCAGCGGGCGCTGGCCGGTGTGTCGGTTCGCAAACGTGTGCCTGTGGAATCGCTTCCAGCAAACCCTGGATTACGCCAACCGCTGCGTATCGCTGAACCGCAAACAGACGCAGCTCGAGCCGGACGGCAGTTTCCGTATTGTGCTGGCGCACCGGGATCCGGGGTTGCCGAACTGGATTGACACTGAGGGGCGTGCCTTCGGCATTGTGTTCTGGCGGTTTTTTCTCGCCGAAGGGGCAATCGAGACGCCCCGGGCGAGCGTGGTGGATCTGGCGACGCTCGCTGCGGGTCAGGCCGCCGGGGCGAGTCCTTCCCGATAACGCTTCTGCCAGATTTGTATCCAGCCGGTCAGCTCCTCGGCGCGCATCGCGGGCGCCACGAAAAAACCCTGACAGAGGTGGCAACCAGAGGCTTGCAGGAATTGCCAATCCTCGATGCTCTCCGCGCCTTCGGCCGTCACCGTGACCGCCAGCTGCTTGCCCAGAGAGATGCTCGATTCCAGCGCGGCGCTCGCGTTGCGGCTCTTCCACGCGCCAGTAACGATCTCGCGTCCGACTTTCATTTCGCTGAAGGGAAGCGAGCGCAACTGCGCCAGCGACAGGCTGCTCGCTCCGAAGGCGTCGAGGCACAGCCCGAATCCCATCAGCCGCAGCCTTGTGAGTATCTCGAGGCTCACCCGGATGTCTTCTATCAGGCGTCCACCGCTCACCTCAAGCATCAGATGTCGCGGGGCGATATTCACGCGTGCGGCGAGATCCTCGACCAGGTCCGGAAATTCCAGGTCGCTCAGCCAGTCGGTGGACACGTTTACCGACAGATCCAGGGCAAGGTCATTGGCCTTCCAGGCCTTCGCCTGTTCGAGCGCCTGCCGGATCACCACAGCCGTGAGAGCCTCGATGATCTCGTGGTGCTCCGCCGCGGAGATGAACATGGCCGGAGCCAGCAGTCCGTCCACCGGATGACGCCAGCGCACCAGCACCTCGGCGCCCACCAGCTCCCCGGTCATCAGATTGACTTTAGGCTGGTAAAAATTGACCAGTTCGCCGGAGGCAATGGCGGCGCGGATCTCGGCCGCCGTGTATGCCGGTTCCGCCGCAGTTGCGATGGTGCTGTCCGGTGGCGACCAGCCGGAAAGCACGCGGTCTAGTTCCTGCGGCAGCACGGGTTTGGTCAGCGAACCGAGGATATTGATCCCGTAGGCGCGCACCAGCTGCTCGGATGACTGCACGATACGGTCTTCCACGCCGCTTACGAGGACCACGCTGCCGGTGAAGTCGCGGCCCTTGAGGTGGCGGATGAACTGCAGTCCGTCGAGCTCGGGCATCTTCAGGTCGAACAGCACGATGTCCATGCCGGGCGACTCGATCAGGCTGAGCGCCCGGTAGCCGCTGCCGCAGGTGGTGACCTGGCTGTAGCCCAGAGCCCCGAGGGTGTCGGCGAGGAACTCGAGCATCAAGGGCTCGTCATCGAGCACCAGGATTCGGATTGCGTTCTTGTCGGGTGCGGCCATGGCGGTTCCGTTCGAGGCCAGACTCCGCTGGTCATCTGAGCGCCCTCAGTAATTTTACGCGGCCTGCTAAGGGCAAACACGTATCAGCCGGGCGTTGCCGCGTAGCGGCCGTACAAACATAATGGCCAAATGCGGTTTCGGCAAATCGCAGTGGTGTTCATTCGGGGTTTTTGGCCGCGTGACAGGGCGCACGCACGGTCTCAGCGGGGGGAATTCATGTCGGCACTACCGGTAGCGGGGGGCGGGGCGGCGCGCCCCACTGTAATGGTGGTGGACGATACCCCCGAGAATCTCACGCTCCTTGGCGAGATTCTCATGCCTCACTACGGCGTGCGGGTTGCCAGCTCCGGTACGCGGGCTCTGGTGGCGGTACGTATCGACCCCCGCCCAGACCTCATTCTGCTCGATGTCATGATGCCCGTGATGGATGGTTACGAGGTGATCGCAAGGCTGCGGGCAGATCCCGAGACGGCCTCCATTCCGGTGATCTTCGTCACCGCGCTGGCCGCAACTGATGACGAGACCAAGGGTCTTGAGCTTGGTGCCGCCGATTACATCACCAAGCCTGTGCGTCCCTCCATCGTGCTTGCGCGGGTGCACGCCCAGCTCGAATTGAAGCAGGCACGCGACATCCTCCGCGACCAGAACACCTGGCTGGAGGGCGAGGTCCGACGCCGCATGGCCCAGAACCAGATGGTGCAGGATGTCAGCATGCGGGCGCTGGCGAGCCTCGCCGAGGCCCGCGACAACGAGACGGGCAACCACATCCTGCGCACCCAGAACTACGTGCGGGTGCTGGCTGAGCAACTCGCCACGCTGCCCGGATACGCGGAGATTCTCACCCCCAGCCTGATCGAGACCTACACCAAGGCCGCTCCTCTGCATGACATCGGCAAGGTCGGGATCCCCGACTATATTCTCCACAAGCCGGGCAAACACACGCCCGAGGAGTGGGAGATCATGATGACCCACGCCAAGATCGGGTCGGATTCGATCTGGCGGGCTATTCAGGATCAGGAAGATCGCGTCGCGCTCGACTTTATGTACGTGGCTATGGAGATCTCCCATTATCACCACGAGAAGTGGGACGGCAGCGGCTACCCTGACAAGCTAAGTGGTGAGGCCATTCCCTTGCCCGCGCGCCTCATGGCCTTAGGCGATGTGTTCGACGCGCTGATCAGCAAGCGCGTCTACAAGCCCGCATTCCCCATCGAGAAAGCCACCGAGATCATTCTCGAGGGGCGGGGCAAGCATTTCGATCCGGACGTGGTCGACGCCTATGTGGCGCGGATAGACGAATTTCGCCAGATCGCGCTGCGTTACACCGACGCCGGCGAGGAATGAGCCGACAAGGCTGGTGCCGGTACGGCGGAGCGCTCCGCGCTGATGCCGCGCTCGGCCGGTCGCCCGCTCCGCTAAAACCCCGGATATCCTGGCTGCGGGTTTCATTGGCCGCACTGCTCCTGCTGTTCGCCACCGCAAGCCGTGCCGCGGAGCCGATCCGTTTCGGCATGGCGGACCTCGATATCGCCCAGCGCTTCATGTCTCTGCTGTTGCGGATAGAAACGTCTGTGGGCCATACGCCTGGCGCCGCGGGCTCCGGGCTGGCTCAGGATAACCGCCTGGTCCAAGCGCTGGTGAGCGAGCCGCAGGCGTCGCCCTTCGATCAGCGCGCTCCGGTTGGGCTGCGGGAAATCTGGCTCGATCACCGCTTCCTGGTTGCTTTCCTTGCCCTTGCCGCCGCGATGGTGCTTGTGCTCCTGTTGGCGTCTGTCGTGGCGATACGACGCCTGCACGATGCCCGCAGGCAACTTGGTCGCAAGGTCATCGAGTCCGATGAGCAGGGCGCCCGGCTGCGATTGCTGCTGGACAGCATTCCCGACAAGGTCTGGTTCAAGGACCCGCAGGGCACCTATGTCTTCTGCAACCCGGGTTTTGCCGCGATCTCGCCGGGTGGCGAGGGCGGGGTGATCGGCTGCACGGATGCCGATTTCTTCGATCCCACGGTAGCGACACTGCGTACCGATCGCGATCAGCAGGCGCTGCGTTGCGACCATCCCGTGAACTCCGAGGAGTGGCTGCTTGGCCGGGGCAAGGGGGCCCCGGGTCTGTTCCAGACCACGCGCACCGCGGTGCGGGACCCGAGCGGGCGGCTGCTCGGTGTGCTGGGTGTCGCCCGCGACATCACGGCGCTGCGCGACGTGGAACTCGCGCTTGCCAAGCGCGTGAGCGAGCAGGCCTGCCTGCAAGCGGTCTCCCGCGTCGCTGAGGAGAGCAGCGCTACCGTCGAGGTCATGTTCAGCGACGTGCTCGCGTGCATGCCTGCGGGATGGAGCAGGCCGGATGCGCTCACAGCGTGCATCGAGTGGGACGGGGTGCGTCATGCGGGGGCGAGTTATCCCGCAACGCCGGAGGCCGAGCAGGCCGTAGACCTCGTGCTTGGCGGCCTGATCCGCGGACGCCTCAGCGTTGCTTACCGGGAGCCGCAGCCGCTGCGCTATGACGGGCCCTTCCTGCGCGAGGAGCGCGCGTTGCTGGAGGCCGTGGCCACGCGTCTGGTCGACGCCGTGCAGACACGCGAGGCGGTACGCCTGCTGCGTGACAGCGAGGAGCGCTTCCGCACGCTGTTCACGGATACCCGTCAGCCCATGCTGCTGCAGACGGGCGAGCGCTTCATCGATGCCAACCGCGCGGCCCTGGACCTGATGGGTTTCGAATCGCTCTCCGAGCTGGTTGGCAAGGCGCCCCAGGATATTTCGCCTGAGTACCAGCCCGATGGCCGACGCTCGGCCGACAAGGTTACGGACATCGTCCGCCGAGCCGAGGAGCAAGGCGCGTTCCAGTTCGAGTGGGAGCACGTTCGCAGCAATGGCGAGCCTGTCATCGTCGAAGTGCTGCTTACCCCGATCAACGTGGGCGGCGAGCACCAGCTCCATATTGCATGGCGTGACACCACCCACCGCCATCATGCTGAGCTGCAACTGCGCAAGCTCTACCTTGCGGTGGAGCAGAACCCCAGTGCGGTGGTGATCACGGACATCCCGGGCAGCATCGAGTATGCGAACGCGGCTTTCATCAGCTCCAGCGGGTGCTCGCAGGCGGAGCTCGCGGGCGTCCGGCTCGACGAGTTGCCCAACGGGCCCGGCCTGGCCGGAAGCATGGCGGCGATCCGGGTCCAGCTAGTGCGTGACGGCCAGTGGCTGGGGGAGCTGCCTCGCCGCGCAAAGGACGGCGCCGCACGCATGGATCGCGTGCACATCAAGCTGTTGCGCGACGAATGGGGTCTGCCCACCCATGTCGTCTACAACATCGAGGACGTTACCCGGGAAAAGCAGGCACAGCGCGAGCTGGATTCCTACCGCCAGCATCTCGAGGATCTGGTGAGCGCGCGCACCCTGCAGCTCGAACAGGCCAGTGAGGCGGTGAGGCTGAACGAGGCGCGGCTGAACTTCGCGCTTGAGGCCACCAACGATGGCATCTGGGACTGTGATCTGGCCTCGGGTCGCATGCTCTGCAGCCCCGCATGGTTCCGCATGTTGGGTTACCCGGCCGGGGAACTTCCGGAGACGATCGAGCGCCGGTGGACCGGGCTTCTGCACCCGGAGGATCTCGTTCGGGCCCGGGCGAAGGAGGCCTTCGGCTTGGCCAGTGAGTGGCCGGATTCAGAATACCGGCTGCTCACGGCCGACGGCAGCTACCGCTGGATCCTGACTCGCGGCACGGTGGTGACGCGCGATACCGATGGGTCTGCCCTGAGGGTGGTTGGGGCGCACACGGACCTCACCGCCCGCAAGCACATGGAGATCGAGCTGCGCCAGGCACTGGATCGCGCCGAGGCGGCAAGCGTGGCCAAGAGCACTTTCCTCGCCAACATGAGCCACGAGATCCGCACGCCGATGAACGCCATCATTGGTTTCTCGCACCTGCTCTCGCGCGAGATCACGGAGCCGGCCCAGGTAGACCGCCTGGGCAAGATCAGCTCCTCGGCGAGGCACCTGCTGGGCATCATCAACGACATCCTCGATCTCTCGAAGATCGAGGCCGAGCGCCTGACGCTGGATGAGAGCGTCCTGAACGTCGTGGCGTTGCTCGCCGATGTCCGGGGCATGATATCGGAGCGCGCCGAGGCCAAAGGTCTCACGCTTCTCGAGGACCATGATCCGCGGCTGGTCGACATGCCCTTGCTCGGTGACGCCATGCGCCTTACCCAGGTGCTGGTCAATTTCGTGGGCAATGCCATCAAGTTCACCGAGCGCGGCAGCATCACCCTCGGGGCCAGCATCCTCGGCGAGGAGTCGGGGCAGGTCGTGCTGCGCTTCGAGGTCCGGGACACCGGTATCGGCATCCCGGCCGAGCAGCAGGCCCTGATTTTCCAGCCCTTCGTGCAGGCGCAGGGATCGACCACACGCCACTACGGCGGCACCGGCCTGGGGTTGGCGATCAGCCAGCGGCTGGCAAATCTGATGGGCGGCGAGACGGGCGTTCGCAGCGTGCCCGGGGTGGGCAGCACGTTCTGGTTCACAGCGGTTCTGCGTCCCGCGACTTCCCCGGTCGCGGTACTTCCCGCTCTGCCGCAAGCCGAGACGAGTATTCCCCCGGGACTGCGCGTGCTGCTGGTCGAGGACAACGAGATCAACCGCGAGGTGGCGCTCGAACTGCTCGGCACGATGGGCATCCAGCCCGATATTGCGGTGAACGGCGAGCGAGCGGTGATGATGGCTCCGAGGGGCTATGACCTGATACTGATGGACGTCCAGATGCCGGTGATGGACGGGCTCGAGGCCACGCGACGGATCCGTGCCACCGACACCGGACGCGGCGTGCCGATCCTCGCCATGACCGCCAACGCCTTCGACGAGGACCGGCGGCTTTGCCTCGAGGCGGGCATGACCGGTCACGTGCCCAAACCTGTCGATCCGGCGCAGCTCCGCGCGGCCATCCGCGGTGCCATTGCGGGCCGCAGCCCGGGCGCGACGCCCCCGGTGACTCCTGATGAAGCGGGCCCGTTCGAGCTGCTGGACGTCGCCGCGGGGCTGCGGTCCTTTGGCGGTGTGCGTCCTAGCTACGAGCGGATGCTGCGTCGCTTCCCGTCCCTGCACCGGGGCGACGGCCTGTTGTTGCGCGAGATGCTCGATCGCGGCGATAGCGAGGGTGCGCGGCGGATCGCGCATACCCTGAAGGGCGTTGCCGCGACGCTGGGTGCCGGTCCCCTGAGACTGGCAGCG
>CAJADV010000246.1 GCA_903938575.1 uncultured Gammaproteobacteria bacterium | reverse complement strand
TGCCACCCTTGCTCAGACAACTATTAACGAGGTTCGCACTGGAGCTGGTAACGCTGAATACATCGAACTCAAGGGTACTCCCGGCGCTTCACTGGCCGGTCTCACCATCGTCGTTCTCGGCGACGGTACCTCGATCACCAAGAGTGGCGTCGTCGAGTGGCTCTACCGCTTTGCAAAGACTGATGTGATTGGATCGAACGGCTATGCGGTTCTGCACAACTCAGGCGCAAATCCAGCCTACGTTCCGGTTCCACCACAGACCGGGGATCCAGCCACCGGCGCATTCCCCTTCACCATCGATCCAGCTGCAACGAACATCCCGTGGGGCTACCAAACTCCCACCGGCAGCGCGGGCGACACGCAGTTCGAGTCACCCGACAACATGACTTTCATGCTTGTCTCTGATTACACCGGCACTGACACCTTCCAGACACGCGCACCGAGCAGCGGCGCCGGTGGTCAAGATCTTGACACCAACGATGACGGGGTCCTTGACATCACTCCATGGTCTGCCATCTTGGACAGTGTTGCATTCAAGGAAACCAACGGCAGCACGCCAGCGGCTGGCCAAGACTGGTGGTACAGCCTGAACACCTGCGGCCCGTACGCTTCGCGATACATCCAGACGAGCGGCGCACCGATCGCGCTCTGGACGATTCCTACCGCGGCAAGTGGCACCTTGACCACTGGTACCTATGTCTACGGTCCTGCTGACCAGGGTGCAAACATCACGGGAAGCAACCTGCGCGGCGTCCATGCATCCGCAACATCCGTGTACAGCAGCCCCGCTGGTCTGGCTCCCACCGCTCCGTTCGCGCTCAGTAGCAACGGTTGGGCGCTGAATGACTACTACGAAGTCACGGCATCCACGGTGGGCTTCCCTGGAGTCACCCTGCAGTGGGATCAATACCGCAGCAGCACTGGTCCTTCCACATTCCGCGTGGACATGAGTCTCGACGGCGGAGCAACCTTCACCACGGTTCTTGATACCTACACGCTCGCCTCCGCGAGTTGGACGGGTGGCAGCAAGATCATTGCAAGCATTCCAAATGCAGGCAACCAGGCGTCCGTGATGTTCCGATTCATTGACACCATGGCCACCGGCGCTCCAACGGGTACCAACCGCATCGACAACATCATGATTCGCTCTGATGCGAATCAAGACACCGTCTTTACGAGCTATGCCGGCCCAACCATGGGTATCAAGCAAGCGAACGGCACGTGGTTCATCGGTGTTGCTTCCACGACGGTTGGCTTCCAGGACACCCCGGGATCGCTGAACTACGCAGCACCCACCTACACCTGCGGCGACCCAATTGCTGGTGACTGCGCTGTTGAGCACGGCAACGCCTTCTGCGCTGACGCATGCTGCTGCGCCTACGTTGGCGGTCTTGATCCCTTCTGCGTCACGGTTCGATGGGATGCCATCTGCGTGACGGCAGCCGCTGGATGTGCTGCCAACTGCACGAACCTTCCCTGCCCGGCTGACTTCAACGGCGACCGCGTCGTCGCCGGCGCGGACTTGGGAATCCTCCTGGGCGGCTGGGGCGGCCCCGATCACGACCTGAACGGTGACGGCATCTCAAACGGCGCGGACTTGGGTCTCCTCCTCGGCGCTTGGGGCAACTGCCCCTGACCGATGAACGCAGCGGACTAACGCTGCGCTGATTGCAACACTTCCTGCGGGCCCAGCCGAAATGCTGGGCCCGCGGTGTTTTTGTGGCGGCGATCCCCGGCGTACACGTCGATACCTGCTGCCGCGCGGATCCGGCAGCATCGCCTGGCATGCGCACCCAATCCGGAGCGCATCCCTAAACTCCACCCATGCCGACTGCTGCATTCGCCCCCGTCTCTGCGCTTGGAGCTCGCGTTCATGACGCGGTTGGACGTTTCGGGTTGTTCGTCCGATTCTCTGGGCAAGCGCTCGGCGCCGTGATTCGATCGCCGCGCGCCACGCTGCGCTGGCGAGAACTTGCCCCACTGCTCCTGGAAGTTGGCACTGCATCCATTCCCGTGGTGGCGCTCACCGGACTGATGGTGGGACTGATCCTTTCGGTCGAGGGCTACACACAGTTTGCAGCCATCGGTGCCGAGCGCCGCATGGGTGGCATCATCAACGCAAATGTGGTGAAGCAGATTGGGCCAGTGTTGGCCGCTGTGATGGTGGCGGGCCGAGTCGGCGGTGCCATTGCCGCCGAGATCGGCGCGATGCGCATCTCCGAACAACTTGATGCCATGCGAGCGGCGGGCGCAAATCCGGTGGCGCGGCTTGTTGGCCCACGCGTAGTGGCCTGCATGGTGATGACGCCGGTCCTCACCGTGTACAGCGACGCCTTGGGCGCGTTCGGCGCGTGGGCGGTGCTGACGCAGGTCTACAGCGTGCCCAGCACG
>CAJADV010000245.1 GCA_903938575.1 uncultured Gammaproteobacteria bacterium | reverse complement strand
CTGTACCGGCGTGCCGATAGCGGGATCGCCAAGCTGCCCGTAGGGTGCCGGCCCGGCATCTATGCGGCGCGCTTGCTCTATGCCGAAATCGGCGCCGAGGTGGCGCGCCGGGGGTGTGACGGCGTGAGCTCGAGGGCGGTGGTCTCACCGGTACGCAAAATGAAACTGCTGATGCGGGTGCAGGGAACCCTGATGCTCTCCACGGAGCATCTGCAGGCACCTGTACTCGAGGAGACCCGGTTCCTGGTGGACGCGGGGGCCGCTGCGCCGCGCACCCACGCCACGGCCAAGTCGCTTACCGGGGGTCCCATTCGCCGCGCCGGGCGCCGGCTCGTGTGGGTGCTGGAACTCTTCGAGGAACTCGATCGTCGCGAGCGGCTCCGTGCGCTCGCAGGGGCGGGGGGCGAGGAATCGCTCGCCTGATCCTCAGTGTGGGAACGCGCGCGTGTTGCGCGGCATCCGGAACGGCAACAGTGCCTGTACCCATCGCCTGCTGAAGCGGTCCAACGAGAGGCTCTCGTGGAACGCCGTCACGGTCGAACCCAGAATCGACATATCGACCAGCGAGCGCGCGTAGAAAGGCGTGTCCTCCAGCGTGCGGCTCACGCGCGCAGGGCTGTCGCTGCGCGTGGCGCGCGGGATGCGCCAAATCGCTGTTCCGGGCAGCGGGGCGTGTGCCGGCAAGGGCAGTTCTGTTGCTTCCCCCGAGCTTGAGAATTGCAGCGCCATGGAGCGCGCGGAGCCATTACGCAGCCGTTTGTCGTACAGCACCGTGCAGCCGCCGCCTGGCAGCGGCGCCCGCGACCAGTCCCAGTCGCTGAAGCCGTCTTCGAGGGCTTCGCTGCCCCAGTTGCTGTCGAAATAGCCCCGACCTGCCCAGCGTAAGCCCGGCTCGCGCATCGCCACCTCGACGCGGCAATCAGGCGCTAGAGGCCACCAGCGGTGCCGACCTTCGGGGTCCAGCTGGTAGCTGTGCTGCGTGAGGGCGGGGGGGTGGATCCGAATCTGTCCGCTCAGGCGACGCGGTATCGGAACGCTCATTTCCGCGATGCGGATGTCCAGCGAAGTGCCGTTCCAGGCGAGCGAACTCGGACCGACCGCGAAGCTGTTGGCACTGCGCTGCAGTGCCCGCTGTCCCCGCTCCGTCAGGGCCCAGCGTTGGGGCCCCTGACCGTAAAGGGCGACGTTGATGGCGCAGTGGTTTTCGGGATCAGCCCCGCCCCGGCGACGGGCGGCGGCGTAGTAGGGCGAGAACACGCTGCCGACGAAGGCGATGATCGTGAAGCCGTGCCTGCCGTCATCGCTCAGGGCGTCCAAGTACCACCAGAGGTAGCCATTGGGGGGCACCGGTCGGTCGAATCGGGGCGCCGGTGCAGGCTCGAGGTCTTTCATCGCCGTATCGTTCCTGGACCAGGCGCCACGCCGGCGGGAGTGCCGAAGGCAGGCTTGTATTGGCGCGGTGTCTAATTTACATTACATCAAAGAGTGTCAGCAAAAAAATACATACGGAGTGGTCAGCACCATGACAAGCGCCGACGCCACCTTTGAGCAATTCCTCCGTTCCGTGATCGACCGGGCTGCCGATGTCCGATGCCCGCCGCTGCTGGCGAATGCTCTTCACTATGCTGTCTTCCCGGGCGGTGCGCGGGTTCGGCCGACGCTGTGTCTGGCGGTGGCGGCAGCCACCGGAAACAGCGACCCCGTTCTCGCGGCGGCGGCGGCAGGCGCTATCGAACTGCTCCACTGTGCCTCCCTCGTCCACGATGACCTGCCTTGTTTCGATGATGCCCGCCTGCGCCGTGGCAAGCCATCGGTGCATATCGTCTTTGGCGAGCGGCTGGCGGTGCTGGCCGGCGACGCGCTGATCGTGACGGCTTTCGAATCCCTGGCGCTCGCTGCCGCACAGGCGGCCGCGCCGCAACGCCTCGCGGCGGTTCTAGGAGCGGTGAGTGGCGGGGTTGGTGCGCCGCTCGGTATTTGCGCGGGCCAGGCCTGGGAGTGCGAGCCCTCGGTGAATGTCTCGTTGTATCACCGCGCCAAGACCGGTGCGCTGTTCGTTGCCGCAACCCGTGCGGGAGCGCTTGCCTCGGGCGCTGATCCGGCGCCGTGGGTGATTCTGGGTGAGCGGATCGGCGAGAGTTATCAGGTTGCCGATGACATCCACGATGCCACGGCGACTGATGCCAGTCTCGGCAAGCCCGTTGGCCGTGACGAGGCGCTGGATCGCCCGAGTGCGGTCCGTGAGCTGGGTCTCGAGGGGGCAGTGAGGCGATTGCAGGATCTGGTGGAGGAGGGGGCGCAATCGATCCCCGAGTGCCCCGGCCGCGAGCGCATGCAGGAACTGGTGCGCGAACAGGCCAAGCGCTTCCTCCCCAAAAACCTCGCACGACGCGCGGCGTGACAGCACATGCCGGTGCAACCACAGCCGCTCGACCTGCAGGACTTGCCCGTGCGCGCTAACGTGCCGCTGCGCACCCGCCTCCTCGCATGGCGCGACGGATTACTTGCTAATCCGGCTTTCCAGCGCTGGGCGACGCGATTCCCCCTGACCCGCCCCATCACCCGGCGTCGCGCGCGCGAACTGTTCGATCTTGCCGCGGGTTTCGTCTATTCGCAGGTCCTGTTTGCCTGTGTCGAGCTCAAGCTCCTCGAGATTCTTGCGCCGGGGCCGCGCTCGTGCGCGGCGCTTGCCGCCGATCTGGGGCTGCCCTTGGAAGGCGCGCGCAGGCTGCTTTTTGCGGCCGAGTCATTGCGGCTGGTTCAGCGGCGCGGCGAAGACAGTTTCGGGCTGGGTGAGCTAGGCGCGGCCATGTTGG
Source organism: uncultured Gammaproteobacteria bacterium (assembly GCA_903938575.1). GTDB lineage: Bacteria > Pseudomonadota > Gammaproteobacteria > Pseudomonadales > UBA5518 > UBA5518. Next base: position 7,847 of record CAJADV010000245.1, on the reverse strand, counting down.
GCAACCCGGGTATCGCCGCGATGGTGGCGCATCACCAGCGGCTTTACGCGGACCTCGCCGATCCGGTTGCGCTTCTGCGCGGTCGGCGCGACACGCATCTTGCGGGCTTCTGGGCGTATGCAGGCACCAAGGATCGTGAGTCGATCTCGGCCGGTGATGTCGGCGCCTACAGCGAATTGATGGCCATATCGCAGGCAATGATCGCCGACGACGTACTCGACGCCTGTTCGCTTGGTTCATGCCGGCACTTGCTCGACGTGGGTGGCGGACAGGGCGCCTTCGTAACCGCGGCCTTGAGGCGCTGGCCGCAGCTGCAGGCAACCGTGTTCGATCTGCCCGCCGTGGCGAATCGCGCCACCGCCTGTTTCGCGGAGCAAGGTCTCTCTTCACGCGCCAGCGCCGTGGGCGGCGACATGTTTGCCGATCGTCTGCCTGCGGGTGCCGATGTGGTGTCCCTGACCCGCGTGCTTCACGACCATGACGACGGCCCGGCGCTGGAAATCCTGCGTGCGGCCCACCGTGCTCTCGCCCCGGGCGGTCGCCTGCTGATTGCCGAGCCCATGTCGTGCACGCCAGGGGCCGAACCGATGGGCGAGGCCTATTTCGGCTTCTACCTGATGGCGATGGGCAGCGGCAGGCCGCGCTCTTTCGAGGAGTTGCGTGGCTTCGCGGAGCGTGCCGGTTTCAGGCGTTGCCGGGAGCTCCCGGCCAACCGTCCGCTGCTGGTACGCGTGCTCGTCGCAGAAGCATGACGAGATATGTATATTTTGCTTGACAGACTTTTAAGTAAACTTAAACTGACGCTTATGGCCTTGGCCGGCGCTGCCTGCCGTCGGGGCCCGATAAAAACATCTGGAGGCATTGCGTAGTGATCGTCGTAGCGACGGCCAGCATTTCCCGGGCTCCCGCCCTGTCGGGACCCGTGCGTGCTCATCCCCGGTTCGGGGCGCCCGATGTTCGCGTCTGTTCCACCCAGTTTTTGGACCGGAGTTTCTAGCCATGGCGAGCCAGACGGTTTCCGCATACGTGCCAACGGGCGAAATGCAAGGCAACGGCGCATCGGCCGGCAGCGGTGAGCTGCTTGCCACCTCGGCAGGCTCCGCCTCGAAGACCCAGATCATCGCGATCTACGGCAAAGGCGGTATCGGTAAGAGCTTCACGCTCGCGAATCTCTCCTACATGATGGCCCAGCTGGGCAAGAAGGTCCTGCTGATCGGCTGCGACCCCAAGAGCGACACGACCTCGCTGCTCTTCGGCGGCAAGGCCTGCCCCACCATCATCGAGACCTCCTCGCGCAAGAAGGCTGCGGGCGAGGAGACGCTGATCGGTGATGTCTGCTTCAAGCGTGACGGCGTCTATGCCATGGAGCTCGGTGGTCCCGAGGTCGGCCGTGGCTGCGGTGGGCGGGGCATCATTCACGGCTTCGAGACCCTCGAGAAGCTCGGCTTCCACGACTGGGATTTCGATTTCGTGCTGCTCGATTTCCTGGGCGACGTGGTCTGCGGCGGTTTCGGCCTGCCCATCGCGCGGGACATGTGTCAGAAGGTGATCGTGGTCGCCTCCAACGACCTCCAGTCCCTTTACGTGGCCAACAACGTCTGCTCGGCGGTGGAGTACTTCCGCCGGCTCGGTGGCAACGTCGGCGTTGCCGGCATGGTGATCAACAAGGACGACGGCACGGGTGAGGCGCAGGCCTTTTGCCAGGCGGTGGGCATCCCGGAGCTCGCTGCGATCCCGGCCAACGAGGACATCCGCCGCAAGAGCGCCAACTACGAGATCATCGGCCACCCGGATGGTGCCTGGGGCTCGCTGTTCGCGCAGTTGGCCGACAACGTGGGTGCCTCTACCCCGCACCGCCCCACGCCGCTCTCCCAGGACGGTCTGCTCGATCTGTTCAATGGTGAGACCGTTGGCCGCGGCGTGGTGCTGGAGCCGGCGACCCTCGCCGACATGTGCGGCAAAACCTACCACCCGAAGGCTTCGCTCGAGGTCATCTATGACACCGTCTGAGCCCGCGCAAGAAGCGGCCGGAGCGGCGGTGGCAGTCGATGCCACCCGCATCCCCGTGACCAGCGTGCCTGCTGTGGCGGAAGGGGCTTCGTGTCATGGCGGAGCCGCCGAAATGAGCCGCGCGGCCGCCGCCGCGGGCAAGAGCGATGTGCTCGATCTCTACGCCAAGGACTACCCCGCAGGCCCGCACGACCAGCCGCAGAGCATGTGCCCGGCCTTTGGCTCGCTGCGCGTGGGGTTGCGGATGCGGCGCACGGCAACGGTGCTGAGTGGCTCGGCCTGCTGCGTCTATGGCCTCACCTTCACTTCGCATTTTTATGGTGCGCGCCGCACGGTCGGTTACGTGCCTTTCGACTCCGAGACGCTGGTCACCGGCAAGCTCTTCGAGGACATCCGCGAGGCGGTGTTCAAGCTGGCCGACCCGGAGAACAACGACGCGGTTGTGATCATCAATCTTTGCGTGCCGACGGCCTCTGGCGTCCCGCTCGAGTTGTTGCCCAAAGAGATCAACGGCGTCCGTATCATCGGTATCGATGTGCCCGGCTTCGGTGTGCCGACGCATGCCGAGGCGAAAGACGTGCTCGCCGGTGCAATGCTGCGCTATGCGCGCAACGAGGCCGAGCGCGGTCCCGTAGCCGAGCCCAGTCAGGGCCGCAGTGCCCGCCCCTCGGTGGCTCTGGTGGGCGAGATGTTCCCGGTCGATGCAGTGGGCATCGGGCGCCTGTTGGAGCCGCTGGGTCTCGCGGCAGGCCCGGTGGTTCCCACGCGCGAGTGGCGGGAGCTCTACGCCGCGCTCGATTGCGCCGCGGCCGCGATGATCCACCCGTTCTATGCTGCTTCGTGCCGTGAATTCCAGGCGGCCGGTCGCCCCTGCGTGGGCTCTGCCCCGGTGGGCTACGAGGGTACCGCGGCCTGGCTGGAGTCCATCGCCGACACCCTGAACGTGCCCCGCGAGAAGCTCGACGCGGCACGCAACGTGATTCTGCCTGCCATACGCGGCGTGTTCGCGAACTCGCCGATCAATGCCCGCATCACGCTCTCGGGCTACGAGGGCTCCGAGCTGCTGGTCGCGCGCGTGCTGGTCGAGAGCGGCGCGGATTTGCGTTATGTGGGCACTGCCTGCGGGCGCACCCGGTGGTCCGATATCGATCGCGAGTGGCTGGAGTCCAGAGGCGTCATCGTGCGCTACCGCGCCTCGCTCGAGGACGATCTTGCGGCAATGCGCGAGTTCAAGCCGGATCTCGCGATCGGCACCACGCCGGTTGTCCAGAAAGCCAAGGAACTGGCCATACCGTCGCTGTATTTCACCAACCTGATCTCGGCGCGTCCGCTGATGGGCGCAGCCGGTGCGGGTTCGCTGGCGCAGGTCATCAATGCCGCGCTGAAGAACCGTGAGCGTTTCGTGGAGATGCGCGAATTCTTCGAGGGCGTGGGTGCGGCCGATACCGCTGGTGTGTGGGAGCATGCTCCGCTCGCCGCGCCGCGCGCTGCAGGAGGGGCTGTCTGATGCTCGTCTTTGACCACGATCGCGCCGGCGGCTATTGGGGCTCGGTCTACGTTTTTACCGCGGTGAAAGGCCTGCAGGTGATCATCGACGGGCCGGTGGGTTGCGAAAACCTGCCCGTCACCTCGGTGCTGCACTACACCGACGCGCTGCCTCCGCATGAACTTCCCGTGGTGGTCACCGGTCTTGGCGAGGAAGAGCTCGGGCAGCACGGTACCGAGAACGCGCTGCGCCGTGCCCACAAGACGCTCGACCCCTCCCGTCCGAGCGTCGTGGTCACGGGGTCCATCGCCGAGATGATCGGTGGCGGCGTGACGCCTGAAGGCATGAACATCGAGCGTTTCCTCCCGCGCACCATCGATGAGGACCAGTGGCAGAGCGCAGACCGCGCGATGAACTGGCTGTGGACGCGCTACGGCGCCAAAAAACAGAAGAAGGCGCGCAAGGCGACGAACGGTTCCGCGCCAGCCAAACCGCGCGTGAACATCGTCGGCCCCATCTACGGTTGCTTCAACACCTGGTCTGATCTTGCTGAGATCCGCCGCCTGATCGAGGGTATCGGCGCCGAGGTGAACATGTCGTTCCCGCTCGGGTGCCACCTCGACGACGTGCACAAGCTCGCCGATGCCGAGGTGAATGTGTGCATGTACCGCGAGTACGGCCGCCTGCTCTGCGAGAACCTCGACAAGCCCTACCTGCAGGCCCCCATCGGCCTTCACAGCACCACCAAATTCCTGAACCAGCTGGGTGAACTTCTGGGCCTCGACCCTGCGCCCTTCATCGAGCGTGAGAAGCACACCACCATCAAGCCGATCTGGGATCTGTGGCGTTCGGTGACACAGGACTTTTTCGGCACCGCCAGTTTCGCGATTGTCGCCACGGATACCTACGCCCGCGGCGTGCGCCATTTTCTGGAGGAGGAAATGGGCCTGCCCTGCACCTTCTCGTTCTCGCGTCGTCCGGGTGTCAAACCGGACAACGAAGCTGTCCGCAAGGCTGTTCGCGAGCAGACGCCGCTGATCATGTTCGGCAGCTACAACGAACGGATGTATCTCGCCGAGATGGGCTCCCGTGCGGTGTACATCCCCGCATCGTTTCCCGGCGCCATCATCCGTCGCCACACGGGCACACCCTTCATGGGTTATTCCGGAGCCTGCTACATCATCCAGGAAGTCTGCAACGCGCTCTTTGACGCGCTGTTCCACATCCTGCCGCTGGGCACCGAACTCGACCGCGCGATCGCGACGCCGGCGCGCCGTCATCGCGAGATGTCGTGGGAGGGTGATGCCGAGACAGAACTCGACAGCCTGGTTGCGGCCGAGCCGGTGCTGATCCGGATATCCGCGGCCAAGCGCCTGCGAGACGCCGCCGAGCGCAGTGCCGCTGGCAGCGGCGCCGATATCGTGACGATAGATCATCTGCGCAAGGCGCAGTCCACAAGATTCCTGCAACAGGAGGGTTGAGCCATGTCCAAAGTCATGGATGTGCGCGGTGCAATGTCGGGGCTCGAGCGCAGCGAATTCCGCGAATTCCGCGTGTTGCTCGCGTTCGCGCTGGTGCTGTTTTTCTGCATCTCCGCGCTGAGTCGGGTGCTGCCGCGGGCATGGCGACCACTCGCCTCCAAACAGGGACCGGCGGAGTCGGTGTTCGAGGAAGCCAAGCGGACGGCATACACAGTCATTCCCTACGCGTTCATGCGCTGACGCTCAGGGCGTCTGGAAAACGAGGCAAATCAGGTCGAGGACAATGCCATGGCGATGCTGAGTTTCGAGAGGAAATATCGTGTTAGAGGAGGAACCCTGATCGGGGGTGATCTCTTCGATTTCTGGGTCGGTCAGTTCTACGTCGGATTTTTCGGCGTGACGACCATGTTTTTCGCCCTGCTGGGCACTGTACTGATCGTCTATGGCGCCTCCCAGGGGCCGACATGGAATCTCTGGCAGATCAGCATCGCGCCACCCGATCTGAAGTACGGATTGGGACTCGCGCCGCTCGCCGAGGGAGGCCTGTGGCAGATCATCACTTTCTGCGCAGTCGGAGCCTTCGTATCCTGGGCGCTCCGGCAGGTCGAGATAGCCCGCAAGCTCGGGATGGGCCTGCATGTGCCCTTCGCCTTCAGCTTCGCGATTCTCGCCTACGTGACGCTCGTGATCATCCGTCCCTTACTGCTCGGCGCCTGGGGCCACGGGTTCCCGTACGGGATCCTGAGTCACCTGGATTGGGTGTCGAACGTCGGGTATCAGTACCTGCACTTCCATTACAACCCGGCGCACATGCTGGGCGTCACCTTCTTCTTCACAACGGTGCTCGCGCTGGCGATGCACGGCTCGCTCGTGCTTGCCGCCACCAACCCCGCCGAAGGCGAGCCGGTGAAAACGGCGGAGCACGAGAACACGTTCTTCCGCGATGAGATTGGATATTCGGTTGGTGCCCTGGGGATCCACCGGCTCGGCTTCTTCCTGGCCGTGTCGGCAGCTTTCTGGAGTGCCGTCTGCATCGTCATCAGCGGCCCATTCTGGACCAGAGGATGGCCGGAATGGTGGAACTGGTGGCTTCAACTGCCGATCTGGAACTGAGGCGAGGGTCCTGTCATGGTCGAGTACCAGAATATATTTACGCGAGTCCAAGTCCAGTCGCCGGCGTATCCCGGCGTCCCCATCGGAAAGGACGGAGAAAGCCGTACCCGGGATATCGGGCACTCTTACTGGATGGGCAAGCTGGGTGACGCCCAGTTGGGTCCGATCCACCTGGGAGCGAGCGGGCTGGCCTCGTTGATCTTCGGCTTTGCGGCCTTCGAGATCATCGGGTTCAACATGCTCGCTTCCGTCAACTGGAACGTCGGCGAGTTCTTCCGGCAGTTACCGTGGCTCGCGCTCGAGCCGCCGGCTCCGAAGTACGGCCTCAGTATTCCGCCCATGGCCGAGGGTGGCTGGTGGTTGCTCGCAGGCTTCTTCCTGACGATCTCGATCCTGCTCTGGTGGTGGCGTACCTTCCAGCGCTCTGCCGCGCTGGGGATGGGCAATCACCTTGCGTGGGCCTTCGCTGGCGCGATCTGGCTGTATCTTGTGCTGGGCTTCATCCGTCCGATCATGATGGGCAGCTGGAGTGAGGCGGTGCCGTTCGGGATTTTCCCGCACCTCGACTGGACTTCCGCGTTCTCGATCCGGTACGGGAACCTCTTCTACAACCCGTTCCATATGCTGTCGATCGTATTCCTGTACGGATCGACGGTGCTATTCGCGATGCACGCCGGCACGATCCTGGCGGTGAGCCGCTACGGCGGTGACCGCGAGATCGACCAGATCGTGGATCGCGGTACGGCCTCGGAGCGTGCGGCGCTCTTCTGGCGCTGGACCATGGGCTTCAACGCCACGATGGAATCCATCCACCGCTGGGCCTGGTGGTTCGCGGTACTCACCGTGGTGACGGGCGGCATCGGCATCCTGCTCACCGGCACGGTCGTCGACAACTGGTACCTGTGGGCGGTGAAGCACGGGGTGGCGCCTGCCTACCCGGCGATTGAGGCTATGCCGCTGCACGATCCTCTGACTACGGGGGCAGCACAATGAAAACGATCAGCATCTGCCGCACGGCGGCATTGACCATGGCCGCGGTCTTCGCACTGTCGGCCTGCGAGCGAGCTCCGGCCGAGTCAGTCCAGCGGGGATATCGCGGCACCGGCATGGCGCAGGTGATCAACCCGCGTTTGCTCGCCGACCAGGTGGAGGCAAACCTGCCGCTCGATCCGGAGCCCGCGGCTCCGGTGGACGCGGCGCTTCCCAAGGCATCGCTCGTGTACCAGAACCTGCAGATCCTCGGTGATCTGAGCCTGCCCGAGTTCTCGCGGACGATGAACGCGATGAGCAAATGGGTCACTGGCGATGTGAAACCCGAGAACTGCGGCTACTGCCACGAGGGCAACAACTTCGCCTCTGACGCTCTCTACACCAAGAAGGTGGCACGGGTGATGCTGGAGATGACCCAGCGCGCCAACCAGGACTGGAAGGCCCACGTCGGCGAGACCGGAGTCACCTGCTATACCTGCCACCGCGGCAACCCGGTCCCCGCACAGTCGTGGAGCAGCAATCCCGGTTACGCCCATGCCAGCGGCATGAAGGCCTCGGGGCAGAATGTGGGCGGCGTGAGCGCAGTTGCAAACACCTCGTTGCCCTACGACCCGCTGACCGAGTTCCTCCTCAATGCAGGCGACATTCGCGTGCAGGCCACCGCGGCTCTGCCCGAGGGGAGCGACAAGACCATCAAAGGCACCGAGGCGACCTACGGTCTGATGATGCACTTCTCCGACTCGCTGGGGGTGAATTGCACCCACTGT
>CAJADV010000244.1 GCA_903938575.1 uncultured Gammaproteobacteria bacterium | reverse complement strand
GTGCCTTGGCCATGGCGTGGAGCTTGTCGGTATTGTCGATCAGGATCTGACGTGCGGTGGCATAGGCCTCGTCGATGATGCGGCGCACCTCCTCATCGATCTTTTTGGCCGTCTCGTCAGAGGTGTGCTTGCCGCCCATCGCGGCGCTGCGGCCGAGGAACACTTCTTCCTGCCCTTCGTCATAGTTGAGCGGACCCATGCGCTCCGAAAGACCCCACTTTGTCACCATCTTGCGGGCGATGTCGGTGGCCCGCTGAATGTCATTGGTCGCGCCAGTCGTGATGCCGTCGGGACCGAGGATCAGTTCCTCTGCGATCCGGCCACCGAACAGGCTGCAGAGCGCGCTCATCAGACCGCGCCGGCTGTGCGAATACCGGTCTTCCTCGGGGAGGAACATGGTGACGCCGAGCGCTCGTCCGCGCGGGATGATGCTTACCTTATAGACCGGGTCGTGCTCGGGGACCGTGCGGCCCACAATGGTGTGGCCTGCCTCGTGGTAGGCGGTGTTGCGCTTTTCCTTTTCCGACATGACCATCGATTTGCGCTCGGCGCCCATCATGATCTTGTCCTTGGACAGATCGAACTCGTGCTGCGACACCACACGGCGGTTAGAGCGCGCGGCAAACAGTGCTGCCTCGTTCACCAGATTGGCGAGGTCAGCGCCGGAAAAACCGGGCGTACCGCGCGCGATGATGCTGGGATCGACGTCATCGGAGAGCGGCACACGGCGCATATGCACCTTGAGGATCTGCTCGCGGCCACGGATATCAGGCAGGCCCACCACCACCTGGCGGTCAAAGCGGCCCGGGCGCAGCAGCGCGGGGTCAAGGACATCCGGTCGGTTGGTGGCCGAGATCACGATGATGCCGTCATTGGGCTCGAAGCCGTCCATCTCGACCAGCAGCTGGTTCAGGGTCTGTTCCCGCTCGTCGTGGCCGCCACCGAGACCTGCGCCGCGGTGACGGCCCACGGCATCGATCTCGTCGATGAAAATGATGCAGGGGGCCTGTTTTTTCGCCTGATCGAACATGTCGCGAACACGCGAAGCGCCCACACCCACGAACATCTCGACGAAATCAGAACCCGAGATCGAGAAAAACGGCACCTTGGCCTCGCCGGCAATGGCCTTGGCGAGCAGGGTCTTGCCGGTACCGGGCGGGCCCACCATCAGCACACCGCGCGGGATGCGACCGCCGAGCTTCTGGAACTTGGCGGGATCACGCAGGAACTCCACCAGCTCGTGGACGTCGTCCTTGGCCTCCTCCACACCCGCGACATCGGCAAAGGTCGTCTTGATCTGGTCTTCCGAGAGCAGCCTCGCCTTGCTCTTGCCGAAGCTCATCGGACCGCCGCGGCCGCCACCGCCGCCCTGCATCTGGCGCATGAAAAACATGAAAACGGCGATGATGATGATGATCGGGAAGGACGCGACCAGAAGCTGCTGCCAGAGGCTGGGCTGCTCGGGCTGACGCCCTTCGACCACCACGTTGTTGTCCAGCAGATCTGCCATCAGGCCTGCGTCGGGAATGCTGGGACGCACGGTCTCGAAGCGGCTGCCGTCACCACGCTCGCCGACGATCAGCAGCCCGTCGATGATTACCCGGTTGACCCGGTCGCCCTTCACTTCCTGCAGGAATGCGGAGTAGTTCAGCTGCTCGCGCGAGGGCTGCACGTTGAAGTTCTGGAAGACCGAAAGCAGCACTGCAGCGATGATGAGCCACAGCAGCAGGTTCTTGGCCATGTCGTTCACGACGGGGTCCTCGCAGGGTTTTGACCGCGGCTAATGGCCGCTCGGCAACTGAATGTACTACGAAACCGAGGGACCGGACCAATCGGGGCCGGGGCCGCGGAACTGTCTGGCGAGGGCATAGACCTCACGGGAGCGCCCGCGCGATGCGTCAGGCTTGCGGGTGGCCACGCTCCCGAAGCTGGCGCGCAGCTGGCGAATGAAATCATCGAAGCCCTCGCCATGAAACACCTTGCAAAGAAAACTGCCGCCCGGTTTCAGGGTGCTGCGGGCAAACTCGAGCGCGAGTTCCGCCAGCAACATCGCCCGGGGCTGATCCACGTCCCGGATACCGCTCATGTTGGGGGCCATATCGGACATTACAAGGTCGGCACGACGGTCACCGAGCGCCTCGAGAACCCGGGCAAGAACGGACTCCTCGTTGAAATCGCCCTCGATGAAGTCCACACCGGCCAAGGCGTCCATCTTCAGTATGTCCGAGGCCAGTACGCGCCCGGAATCTCCCACAAGCTCCGCTGCCACCTGGCTCCAGCCGCCCGGGGCGGCCCCGAGGTCCACCACGAGATCGCCGCGGCGGATCAACCGGTCGGCACGGGAAATCTCGAGCAGCTTGTAGCTCGCCCGCGAGCGGTAACCGTCGGCGCGGGAACGCTGGACGTACTGGTCAGAGTGGTGCTCGCGGAGCCAACGTCCGCTGCTCTTTGATCTGGGCATGGCCCCGGTCTTGCTCCTTGTTGCGTGGCATGCGCGGGGCATGGGCTACACTGTCTGCCCTTGCCTCACCCGGGACTGCACATCATGCCGCTCGACGCGGATTTCAGGAAGCGACTGCGCGGTATCGGACACCGGCTGAACCCGGTGGTGACTGTAGCCGGCAAAGGGCTCAGCGAAGGCGTCTGCGCCGAGGCCGAGCGCGCATTGACGGACCACGAGCTGATCAAGGTCCGCTTCACCATAGACGATCGCGAGGAGCGGCGCGCCACCGTGCGGGAGTTCTGTGAACGCCTCGGAGCCCAATCCGTGCAGGAAATCGGCAAGATCGCACTGGTCTACCGCCCCAACCCTGCCGCCGATCCGCGGTTGAGCAAGCTGCGCGAGCCGGCGGGCTGAATCAGATGTGCAAGACGTCGACGATCTCGTAGTCGACCGGTCCGGCCGGCGTTCTGACGCTGACCACTTCACCGATGTCCTTGCCCACCAGCGAGCGGGCCATCGGCGAGGTCACGGAGATGCGGTGCTCACGCACCGAGGCCTCGTCCTCGCCAACAATCTGGTAGCGGGAGGTCTCGTCGGTCTCAAGGTTGACGATGGCCACGGTGGTGCCGAAAATCACCTTGCCCGTGGCAGGGATCGTCTTGACATCGATTATCTGCGCCACCGAGAGCTTGGCCTCGATGTCCTTGATACGCCCCTCGGCAAAGCTCTGCTGCTCGCGGGCGGCGTGATACTCGCCGTTCTCGCGCAGATCGCCATGCTCGCGCGCCTCGGCGATCGCCTTCGATATCCGCGGACGGTCGATGCGCTTCAGCTGATCGAGTTCGTCCCGGAGCTTCTGCGCTCCGCCCACCGTCATTGGTACCCGCGTAACCATTTTCCCCTTCTCCATTGCCCGTGCAGAACTCCATCAGCGGCCTGAACCGCACCCAGCCGCCGGCTCAAGCCAGCATGCCGTGTATCTCCTGAAGGCATCTTACGCTCACATCCGGACCATGGCGCAATGCCTCGCAGATGGCCTCGCCGCCGGCCAGCGTGGTCGTGTAGTGGACATCACGCTGCTGTGCGCTCGAGCGGATGGTCGAGGAGTCCGCGATGGCCTGACGCCCTTCCGTGGTATTCACAATCAGCTGGATGCGATCGTTCTTGATCATGTCGACCACGTGCGGCCGGCCCTCGAGCACCTTGTTCACCACCTCCACCGGAATGCCGCCGGCTTCGATGGCCGCAGCCGTGCCACGGGTGGCCACGATGCTGAACCCGAGCTCAACCAGGCTTCGCGCGACCTGAACGATCCCCGCCTTGTCGGCCTCGCGCACGCTCAAGAAGGCGACCCCGCCCCGCGGCAGCGTCTCGCCGGCGGCCACCTGCGCCTTGAGGAAAGCCTCGGCAAAGGTGGCGCCCACGCCCATTACCTCGCCGGTGGACTTCATCTCCGGACCGAGGATCGGGTCGATGCCGGGGAACTTGTTGAAGGGGAACACGGACTCCTTCACGTTAAAGAGTGCGGGCACGGCCTCCTCGGTGAAACCCTGCGCCTCTAACGTCGTGCCGGCCATGCAGCGGGCCGCGATCTTGGCGAGCGAGCGGCCGATGCACTTTGATACGAAGGGCACCGTGCGGGAGGCTCGCGGGTTAACCTCGAGCACGTAGATCAGGCCGTCCTGCCAGGCGAGCTGCACGTTCATCAGGCCCACCACGCCGAGCTCCCGAGCCATCTGCACAACGATCGCCCGCATCTCGTCCTGCACATCGGCCGGCAGGCTGTAAGGCGGCAGCGAGCAGGCGGAATCACCCGAGTGGATACCCGCCTGCTCGATGTGCTGCATGATCGCGCCGATCACCACACACTCACCATCGCTCACGGCGTCGATGTCGATCTCGACGGCTGCTTTCAGGAAGTAATCGAGGAGAATCGGCGCGTCGTCGGCGACCTTCACCGCCTCGCGCATATAGGTGCGCAGTTCCTCCGGCCGGTAGACGATTTCCATGGCGCGACCACCGAGCACATAGGATGGACGCACGACCAGCGGATAACCGATCAGCGCCGCGGCCGACTCGGCCTGCTCGGCAGAGCGCACTATCGCGTTGGGGGGTTGCAGCAGCCCGAGTTTGTCGATCATCTGCTGGAAGCGCTCGCGGTCCTCGGCGCGATCGATCGCATCCGGCGTGGTGCCGATCACCGGCACACCCTCGGCCCACAGCGCCCGCGCCAGCTTGAGCGGCGTCTGGCCGCCAAACTGCACGATCACGCCCTTGGGCTTCTCGATGCGCACGATCTCCAGCACGTCCTCAAGCGTCACTGGCTCGAAGTAAAGCCGGTCTGAGGTGTCGTAATCGGTGGAGACGGTCTCGGGGTTACAGTTGACCATGATGGTCTCGTAGCCATCCTCACGCATGGCAAGAGCAGCGTGCACGCAGCAATAGTCGAACTCGATGCCCTGCCCGATGCGGTTGGGGCCGCCACCGAGCACCATGATCTTGTCGCGCCCGGACGGCTGGGCCTCGCACTCCTCCTCATAGGTGGAGTACATGTAGGCCGTTGCCGAGGCGAATTCGCCGGCACAGGTATCGACGCGCTTGTAGACCGGATGGAGGCCGAGGGACCGACGACGCTCACGCACGGAGGCCTCGGGTTCGTGCAGGAGATCAGCGAGACGGCGATCGGCAAAGCCCTTGCGCTTGAGCCGTCGCAGCTCCTCGAAACCCAGCGTGGAGAGCGCGCGCCCGCCAAGCATGCGCTCCTCGCGCACGATGTCCTCGATCTGCACCAGGAACCACGGATCGATGCGCGAGAGTTCGTGCATCTCCTCGAGCGAGAGCCCTGCGCGAAAGCCGTCGGCGAGGTGCCAGAGGCGCTGTGCCCCGGGGCTCACGATATGGCCTCGGAGCCGGGTAAGTGTCTCGTCGTCGTGTGCCTCGAGATGCGGCTCGAAGCCTGCCGAGTCCACCTCGAGCCCGCGCATGGCCTTGTGCAGCGATTCCTGGAAGGTGCGCCCGATAGCCATCACCTCGCCCACGGATTTCATCTGCGTGGTGAGTCGCGGATCCGCGGTGGCGAATTTCTCGAAGGTAAAACGGGGCACCTTGGTAACCACGTAGTCGATAGAGGGCTCGAAGGACGCTGGCGTAACACCTCCGGTGATCTCGTTACGCAGTTCATCGAGCGTGTAGCCCACCGCCAGCTTGGCGGCGACTCGCGCGATGGGAAAGCCTGTTGCCTTGGACGCAAGCGCCGAAGAGCGGGACACCCTGGGGTTCATCTCGATCACGATCAGGCGCCCGTCTGCCGGGTTCACCGCGAACTGTACGTTCGAGCCACCGGTCTCGACGCCGATTTCGCGCAGCACCGCGATCGAGGCGTTGCGCATGATCTGGTATTCGCGATCGGTCAGGGTCTGCGCCGGGGCCACCGTGATCGAATCGCCCGTGTGCACGCCCATCGGATCGAAGTTCTCGATCGCGCAGATGATGATGCAGTTGTCCTTGCAGTCGCGCACCACCTCCATCTCGAACTCTTTCCAGCCGATCAGCGACTCGTCGATCAGCAGCTCGCTGGTGGGCGAGAGCTGGAAGCCACGCTCGCAGATTTCCTCGAATTCCTCGCGGTTGTAGGCGATGCCTCCGCCCGAGCCGCCCATCGTGAAGGACGGCCGGATGATGCAGGGGAAGCCGATCCCGTCAACGACCTGCAGCGCCTCCTCCATGCTGTGCGCGATAGCGGAACGCGGGCACTCGAGGCCGATGGCCCGCATGGCTTTGTCGAATTTCTGCCGGTCCTCTGCCTTGTCGATGGCCTCGCGGGTGGCGCCGATCATCTGTACGCCGTACTTCTCGAGGATGCCCTCACGCGCGAGGTCGAGCGCGCAGTTGAGCGCGGTCTGGCCGCCCATGGTGGGCAACAACGCGTCGGGGCGCTCCTTCTCGATGATGCTGGCCACCGAGCGCCAGTTCACCGGCTCGATGTAGGTGGCGTCCGCCATGGCCGGGTCGGTCATGATGGTGGCGGGGTTGGAGTTCACCAGCACCACGCGAAAACCTTCCTCGCGCAGCGCCTTGCAGGCCTGGGCGCCGGAGTAGTCGAACTCGCAGGCCTGACCGATGACGATCGGCCCGGCGCCAATGATCAGGATGGTGTGTATATCGGTACGTCTGGGCATCGGCTGGCTACCCCTTGGCTCGGCTGTGCTCGCGCATCAGGCCGATGAAATGATCGAACAGTGCAGCCGCGTCGTGCGGGCCGGGGCTCGCCTCGGGGTGACCCTGGAAACTGAAAGCAGGACGGTCGGTGCGGTGAATGCCCTGCAAGGAGCCATCGAAGAGCGAGCGATGGGTTGGCCGCAGCGTGGCAGGCAGCGTGGCCTCGTCAACGGCGAAGCCGTGGTTCTGGCTGGTGATCATCACGCTGCCATCGGCAAGATCCTGCACCGGGTGGTTGGCACCGTGGTGGCCGAATTTCATCTTCAGGGTGCGGGCGCCACTCGCAAGCCCGAGCAACTGGTGCCCCAGGCAGATGCCGAACACCGGGAGCCCGCTGTCCACCAGCGTGCGGATGGCGTTGATGGCGTAGTCGCAGGGCTCGGGATCGCCCGGGCCGTTGGAGAGGAACACACCGTCCGGCGCGAGTGCGAGCACGTCCGATGCGCTGGTCCTGGCGGGCACCACCGTGAGCATGCAACCCCGGTCTGCCAGCATGCGCAGGATGTTGCGCTTCACCCCGTAGTCGTAAGCGACGACCTTGAAGGTGGCAACGGGCTCGGGACGCGTGAAGCCGCGGCCCAGCGCCCAGCTGCCGTCGCTCCATGTATAGGGTGCCGAAACACTCACCACGCTCGCGAGATCCATGCCTTTGAGACCGGGGAAGGCTCGCGCCCGCACCAGCGCCTCGGCCG
This sequence comes from uncultured Gammaproteobacteria bacterium, assembly GCA_903938575.1. GTDB lineage: Bacteria > Pseudomonadota > Gammaproteobacteria > Pseudomonadales > UBA5518 > UBA5518. The sequence continues at coordinate 7,820 of CAJADV010000244.1, read as the reverse complement.
GGTCGCAGTCTCCCGCCATGATGCAGCCGTTCTGGGCGCCTTTCTCGCGAAGGATCCGGGTGAGTCTGCGGGTGTCGATGTCGGCGATGCCGACGATTCCCCGGGACATCAGGTAATCCTGAAGGTTGGAGCCGGAGCGGAAGTTGCTGGCGAGCAGCGGCAGGTCGCGGATGACGAGGCCGGCCGCCCAGATCCGGTCCGACTCCTCGTCCTCGGTGTTGATCCCGGTATTGCCGATATGCGGGTAGGTGAGGGTGACGATCTGCCGGGCGTAGGAGGGATCGGTGAGGATCTCCTGGTAGCCCGTCATGGCCGTGTTGAATACCACCTCGCCACTGGTCTCGCCGTCGGCGCCGATGGCGCGCCCGCGAAATAGACTGCCGTCCTCAAGTGCCAGAAGGGCGGGCCGGCTGCGCTCGGTGGTCAATGGAGGATCCTCGTCTGGACGTGGCGGCAATTCGCCCCTGAAACCCGCCCGTCGGCTTCCCGACCGGTGCGATCCAACGCGCGAGGAGAGCGAATCGAGGGCGAAAAAAAACGAGATGAAACAGCCGGTCTCATCTCGCCCCTGATTTGCTGCAGACGCCGTCTACTCCGGAACGCTCGGGGTGATTCCAACGGAAATCTGAAGCGGGATTGTAGGGACTACGAGCGCGCTTTGAAAGAAAAAAATCCGCGGCTTGCTCCCTGCCGGGACGTTTCAGGGCAGGCGAGTCCAGACTGCGGGCGACAGGAGCACAGACCGGACCAACTCGGACTGGCGCTTTGTGCCTGTCTTGACGAAAACACGTTTCAGCTGTGAGCGCAGGGTCTCGCGGGTAGTGTCAGTAGCACTGGCCATCTCTTCAAGGCTCTCCCCGTTGGCCAATCGCCAGCAGATCTCGGCCTCGGCATCCGAGAGGCGATACATCTCGCGCAGCGTGGCGCGTGTGTCGATGTGCGAGCGCCCGGGATCGAACAAAGTCACCACCACACGACCCAGCCCCGTCCAGCCCGCCTGCGCCTGCTGCCTCCCGAAGGGCATCACGCCGATCACGAAAGGCGCCGCACCAGAGCGCGGCACCGCAACAGAGCCCGCGGCCATGATGCTATTGCCGAGCGCAGCCGAGCCACAGCGGTGAACCAACTCATCGAAACGCGGAGCGAGACGCGCGTCTTGCAGCCGGACTTTGCCGTCCACAATGGTCAGTGGGGAGCCGTCTGCGATCAGCGTAGTCGCCACCCGATTCAGATGGAGAGCGACACCTTCTTCGTCAAGCAGGATCAGCCCGCGGCCGGACTGGAGCATTTGCTCATGCGCGAGGTCGGCAAAAACACGCAGGCGCTCAATCTCGCTATGGCGCAGAAGCGCCTGCTCGAGATGGGGCAACAACATATCCAGAAAGTCGATTTCGAGGCGCGAGAAGCGTGGCTGGTCGACGCGGCGGGAGAAGGCCCACAGGAAGTGAAAATCAGCCGGGAGGGGAATGCGTGCAATCAAGGCGTCTCCGCCCTCGGCAGGAGCACACACCTCGTTGAGATAGGGGTTGGTTTCGCAGAGATCTACCGACAGGAGCTGGTCGCGGGCCCAGAAGCGCCGCGGCGCGGCCCGAAGGATGGCGCTCTGGATGGGATCGTCTTGCCAATAAGTCTGCTGGTACGCGTCGCGGAAGGCAGGAGCGGGAGGAACAATATCGAAAAATCGCAATTTCCCATCGTGTCCGCCAACTATGCTGCTCGATGCCCAGGCGGCACCTACGTAAAAGTTACAGATTTTCTGCCCGCGAACGAAGTCCTCCTGCTGCGCATTCACCCCGTTTATGGACAGCAACAACTCGGAGAGTTGCGCACCGGACAGCGGAAGACGTGCGTCGGGCATGGGTTAAAGCACCATCGCCACGGGGCCCGCGAGCACCAGCTTGACGAGTTCGGCCTGGCGGGACGTGCCGGTCTTGCGGAAGACTCTTTTCAGCAAGGAACGGACGCTGTCCTGCGAGCGCTGGGAGCGCTCCGCATAACACTCCAGGGACTCTCCACCCGTGAGCGAGCAGACCAGATCGGCTTCCTTGGCATTCAGCGAATAGATCCACTGGATAACCTCGCGGCGCTCTACCGCGGGTCGGCCCGGATCGTAGGCCATGACTGTCACATAGCCCGTCTCGTCCGAACGGGGTCGGAAGGGGTTCAGTGCAAGAGCTAGCGGCAATTCGCCTTCGCGGCTGGCGCTGAAGAACTTCGGCATGAAACAACCGCTCGGCAAATCGCTGGCGAGCACGTCCCGGATGCCACGCTCGAGCGCAGCCATTTCTGCAGGCAATGGGAGAACGAGGCGATTGTCCTGCAGCAGCAACCCGCTCGCAGCGTCGAAGTGGCGTCGGGCGGCCTGATTGTGGAAGAACACGAAGCCGTCGATGTCGACGATAAAAAGGCCCACGTGATAACGGTCGCAGCGGCTCATGATCGACGTGCCGAGTGCGTGCATTGCATCATTGCGGCACTGCGCCTCCCACACCTGAGAGATCAGGGGGCCTAGGGACTCCAGAGCGCGTAGCGCCGCGGGATCGAGTTTGTCACGAGCGGCATCTGCACCCAGCGCCAGAAAAATCTGGCCGAGTCGACCACCTTCAAGAACGAGGTTCAGGGCACAGGCGTCCCGGAGGGAGGCGAAGGCATTCGCGACACCAACATCGGCGACACGTAATTCGGGCAGACGATGCAACCGGTTGGGCGGCAAGCGCAGGGCAGCATCCAGAAACGGCTGCAGCAGGATGTCCTGCCCCGGGGCCCCGGAGGAGCACTCGCGTGTGATCAAGTGCCAGCTACCACCGAGTCGCCCTGTAGCGAAACCACCTGCAGAAGCGCCGGTCATATCGAGCAGGCCGTCCAGCACCTGCGGCAGACGGGCCGGATCAATGGCAGCCTCGCAGAGGCGTTCGGCAACAACCAACTGCAGCGCCAGAAGGGTCGCGTGACTCATCGGTTCAATTCCTTTAACACGAGAGAAGGCTATCAGCCGTGGCATTGCGTTTCGTGACCTATATGAGTCATATGAGAGCGGATGCGAACGCCATGGCACGAAGCAGCGACGCGAATGACTCATATGAGCCATTCGCGGCTCGAAGGAGCAGCGCTACGCTGGTGTTTCGGGAATCGAAGGTTAAGATGGCATCTGCTCGAGCGGTCGCGACAGGGAACGCCTCAGCCACGGGAACTCGAAAATGCCCTACATGGATCCAACGCTCGGCGCACTGATCGACCGTATCTATGAATCGGTTCTGGACGATCTCCCGCCCGATAAGCTGCTTGGAGAGACGGCCTACACGGTTGGCTTCGACGCGGGTGCCGTGATCAGCACAACACGTCGGGCGGACGGTTTACGGTCAGCCTGCATTGCGGTGACCGGTCTCGATTTCGACACCTGCCAACAGGCAGAGACGCGCCACCAGATGAGCGTCACCAGCACGCTGGCCAACGGCACACCCATGGCGACAGGGCGATTTCTCCCCTTCACTGCCCTGGATGTCGGGATAGCGATGACGGAACAGCCTTACTTCGAGGAGTTCCTGGCGCCAAACAATCTCCTCGAGGGCACCAAGATCATCCTGGAGGATAGCCCGACCCGCTCGATCTTCATGAATTTGGCGCGGCCGATCCCTGGCTCGGATCGGGAGCGGCAGGCACGCATGCTGGACGTGCTGGCGCCTCACTTGGTGCGCAGCACGCAGATTGGCGTCAGACTCGGCAAGACGGATGCATTGCGTCAACTCAGCTGGGAATCGGCCAATCTGTGCCCGTATCCGATGGTGGTGATCGACAACACCCGCGGTGTTTTTCTGGCCAACCGCCTGGCGGAAAACATGCTGCTTGGGGACGGCCTCACACTCACAAGCCAGGGGCTGCGTGCCTCCGTGCGGTCGCAGGATCACCAACTGCAGAAAATCCTTCTGGAGGCCATCGCAGCCAGTAACTCAGGGAATGCATCGGCCCACGGACAGGAACTGACCATCACGCGCCCCTCGGGCAAACGTCCCTACCAGCTGATGATGATCCCGCTGCGGCCAGGGCCTCAGCGCCAAGGCTATCGGCCAGCGGTGATGGTTCTGATCGTTGATCCGGATGCCGGACACACCGCCTCCATAGAGCGCTGTCGTACGGTGTTCGGGTTTACGCGGGCCGAGGCGCAAGTGGCCATCGGCATCATGGAGGGGCTTTCGCTGGAGCAGATCTCCGAGCAGCGTCACCGCACGCTCTCCACCACAAGAAATCTGCTTAAACGGGTATTCCAGAAGGCCAACGTCAGCCGCCAGAACGAACTCACCCAGTTAATGCTGTACTCGGCCATCGTGATGCCGACATTCGCTGAGCACACCAAAGGGCAATGGAATGCCGACGACAAATTAAACCGGGACTGAAGGCCGCCCCAACGGGGCGATCAGAGCCCCAGCACCTGCCGCATCCCGTAGTGCCCGGGCGCTCGCCCCGCAAGCCACGCTGCTGCACGCACAGCCCCGCGCGCAAATGCCATTCGACTCGATGCCTTGTGAGTGATCTCGAGCCGCTCGCCGTCGGCGGCGAACATCACCGTGTGATCGCCCACGATATCGCCGCCGCGCACAGTGGCAAAGCCGATGGTGTCACGCTCCCGCGGACCGGTGTGCCCCTCGCGCCCATAGACGGCAACGGACTGCAGATCCCGGCCGAGGACACTCGCCACGGCCTGCCCCATGGCAAGGGCGGTACCCGAGGGGGCGTCGCATTTATGACGGTGATGGGCCTCGAGAATTTCGATGTCGGCGGTGTCGCCCAGCACGCGGGCGGCGGTTTCCAGCAACACCAGAGACAGGTTCACGCCCGTGCTGAAATTGGCGGCCTGACAAACGGGCACACGGAGCGCCGCCTGGTCTATGACCGCCTGCTGAGCAGCATCCAGACCGGTAGTCCCGATCACCAGGGCCTTGCCCGCCGCCGCGGCTATCGCCACCACCCCGGCCGTCGCAGCAGGGGTGCTGAAATCGATCAGCACATCAAAGTCCTGAAGCACCGTCTCGAGCCCACCAACCACGGCAATGCCCAGACGCCCCAGCCCCGACAACTCCCCCGCATCAACACCAATCAGGCTGCTGTCGGGCCGCTCCAAGGCTACCGTGAGGGCGGTCAACGGGTTTTCATCGATCGCCTCGAGCAGCGTGCGCCCCATGCGCCCGCCCGCGCCGGTGATGGCGACGCGGATCATCAGAATTTCATTTCATCAAAGAAGCTCTTCACGCCCTCGAACCACGAGGTCTTGCGCGGTGAATGCTTCTGGTTGGACTCACCGAGCGAGGCCTGGAACTCCCCCAGCAGGTCTTTCTGTTTCTTGGTGAGATTCACCGGCGTCTCGACCACGACGCGGCAGAGCAGATCGCCCACCGCCCCCCCGCGGACAGGTTTGACGCCCTTGCCGCGCAGGCGAAAGAGCTTGCCGGTCTGGGTTTCGGGCGGGACGCGCAGCTTCACCCGACCCTCAAGCGTGGGAACCTCGAGTTCCCCGCCGAGCGCCGCATCGGCAAAGCTGATCGGCACCTCTGCGTAGAGGTGCTTGCCATCACGCTGGAAAATGGCGTGCGGCCGCACCGCCACCTGCACGTAGAGATCACCCGCGCCGCCACCATCGGGGCCGGCCTCACCCTCGCCCGCCAGGCGAATGCGATCGCCGGTATCCACGCCGGGCGGGATTTTGACCGAGAGGGTTTTTTGCTTCTCGACCCGGCCGCGGCCATGGCAGCCGCTGCAGGGGTCCTTGATCATCTTGCCCTTGCCGCGGCAGTTGGGGCAGGTCTGCTGGACCGAGAAGAAGCCCTGCTGCATCCGGATCTGGCCTGCACCGCCGCAGGTGGTGCAGCTCACCGGGCTGCTGCCGCGGCGCGCGCCGCTGCCGCTGCACTCCTCGCAGGTTTCCAACGTGGGTACGCGAATCTTGACGGTGGAGCCGTGAACCGCGTCCTCGAGGTCAATTTCGAGGTTGTAGCGCAAATCGGCCCCACGCTGGGGGCCGCTACGGCCCCGGCCCGCGGCCTGGCCGAAGATATCGCCGAATACATCGCCGAAGATGTCGCTGAAATTCGCGCCACCCCCGCCGAAGCCCCCGCCGAAACCGCCACCGCCCTGCCCGTCCAGCCCGGCATGGCCGAACTGGTCGTAGGTCGCGCGTTTCTGGGCGTCGGAGAGAACCTCGTAGGCCTCGTTGGCCTCCTTGAATTTCTCCTCCGAGGCAGCATCGCCCGCATTGCGGTCCGGGTGATGCTTCATCGCCACACGGCGGTAGGCTTTCTTGACCTCGACCTCATCAGCGCCGCGCTCGACGCCGAGAATCTCGTAGTAATCTCGTTTGGCCATCGTTGGTATCCGTCAGCCGTTGCCCTGTGCCGGGACGGCAAAATGCCGGCCGCGGGAATCGCCCCGGGCCGGCTTGCTCTAACCCCGCCGCCGGTATCTGCGCCGCGGCGCAGCACCCGCCGGCATTACTTGCGATCGTTGTCGCGAACTTCCTCGAACTCGGCGTCGACGATATCGTCGCGCTTGGGCTCTTCCTGCCCGCCCTGCTGCTGCGCGCCCTGCGCCCCGCCCGGGCCCTCTTGCTGCGCCTGTTCGGAGTAAAGCCGCTGCGCCAAGCTGGCCGAGGCGTCCGTGAGGGCCTCGGATTTGGCTTCGATATCGGCCATCTCGTCGGTCTTGATGGCCTCTTCGAGCGCTTTGACTGCCGCCTCGATGCGCTCCCTCTCGTCAGCGTGGACCTTTTCGGCAGCGTCTTTCAGGGTCTTGCGTACCGCGTGGACCAGTCCATCCGCCTTGTTGCGGGCACCGACCAGTTGCTCGAACTTGCGATCCTGCTCGGCATTGGCCTCGGCATCGCGGACCATCTTATCGATCTCGCTGTCCGACAGACCGCTCGAGGCCTTGATGATGATCGACTGTTCCTTGCCAGTAGCCTTGTCCTTGGCCGAGACGTTCATGATGCCGTTGGCATCGATGTCGAAAGTCACTTCGACCTGCGGTGTGCCTCGCGTGGCCGGAGGGATATCGGCAAGGTCAAAACGGCCGAGCGACTTGTTGTCGGTGGCGCGCTTGCGCTCGCCCTGAACGACATGGATGGTCACGGCGGTCTGACCATCCTCGGCCGTCGAGAACACCTGCGACTTGCGGGTCGGGATCGTGGTGTTCTTCTCGATCAGCGGCGTCGCAACACCACCCAGCGTCTCGATGCCGAGCGTTAGCGGGGTCACGTCGAGCAGCAACACGTCCTTCACACCGCCCGAAAGCACCGCGCCCTGGATGGCTGCGCCAACGGCAACGGCCTCGTCGGGGTTCACGTCCTTGCGCGGCTCCTTGCCGAAGAAGGCCTTTACCTTGTCCTGCACCATGGGCATGCGGGTCTGGCCACCGACCAGAATCACATCCTGGATTTGCGAGGGGCTCTTGCTGGCGTCCTTCAGCGCGATGCGCACCGGTGCGAGGGTGCGCTCGACCAGGTCCTCGACCAGCGACTCGAGCTTCGCGCGCGACATCTTGACCACGAGGTGCTTGGGACCGGTAGCGTCGGCCGTGATGTACGGCAGGTTCACTTCGGTCTGCTGGCTGCTCGAGAGTTCGATCTTGGCTTTCTCGGCTGCCTCTTTGAGGCGCTGCATCGCCAGCGGATCGCCCTTCAGGGTGATGCCGCTCTCTTTCTTGAATTCGTCGGCAAGGTACTCGATCAGGCGCATGTCGAAGTCTTCGCCGCCCAGAAAGGTGTCGCCGTTGGTTGACAAAACCTCAAACTGCTTTTCGCCATCCACATCCGCAATTTCGATGATGGAGACGTC
>CAJADV010000243.1 GCA_903938575.1 uncultured Gammaproteobacteria bacterium | reverse complement strand
CTCAGCATGCCCGACACCAGCAGCCTTCGCATCGCCATCATCGGCGCCGGCGTCTCCGGCATCGCCGCCGGCCGTGAATTGCTTCTCAAGGGCTTCACGCAATTCACGATCTTCGACGCATTGGACGCCCCCGGCGGCACCTGGCAACTGCATACCTACCCGGGGCTGGCATGCGATGTCTGGGCTCACTCCTACACCTATTCCTACGCCCCGAACCCGGACTGGAGCGCGAGCTTCGTCGATCAACCCGAGATCCAGGCCTACCTCGCGCGCTGCGCCAGGGCCTTCGGGCTGGAACCGCATCTGCGCCTGAACACCCGCATCCTGAGCGCGCACTACAGCGAACCGGGCACCTGGACGCTGCGAACCGCGGCCGGCGAGGAGCAGGTCTTCGACGTCGTTATCAATGCGATGGGCAACCAGCACACCCCGCTGCTGCCCGATGTACCCGGGCGGGATCTCTTTGAGGGCCCCAGCTGGCACGGCACGCGCTGGAACCACGCGGTCGATCTGCACGGCAAGCGCGTGGCGATCGTGGGCTCTGCGGCGAGCGCGGTGCAGATCGTGCCGGAGGTCGCCAAGGTGGCCGGGCACCTCACGGTGCTGCAACGCTCTGCCAACTGGATCATGCCGCGCGGCAAAAAACCCTACAGCGCCCTGTGGCAGGCGCTGTCGCGCCGACTCCCCTGGCTGATCCGTCTCACCCGCTGGTGGCAGGCCACGCTGATGGCGCAGGTAAACCACGCCGTAACCCACGGGCACAAGCGGATGGAGCAGTTCGAGGCCATGGCGCGCAAGTTCATCGAGCGCAGCATCAAAGACCCCGTACTGCGCGCACAACTCACGCCGGACACGCGCTACGGCTGCAAGCGCGGGCTTGTCTCGGCTGATTTCTACCCGGCGCTGAACCGCAGCAACGTCGAACTGATCGCCTCGGCCCTGAAAGAAGTAACACCCACCGGCATCGTCACCGCGGACGGCCGCCATATCGATGTCGATGTGATCATCTACTGCACGGGCTACCGGATTCTCGACTTCGACCGGATCGAGGTGACCGGCGCCGCCGGCCAGCGTCTCGCCGATGTCATGGCCGACGACCCGCGCGCCTACAAGGGAATCGCCGTGCCGGGATTCCCCAATTACTTTTTCGCGATGGGCCCGAACGGCCTCGCCCTCACCGTCTCTTACTTCGCCACCGCGGAGAAAAACACCGAGACGATAATCCGGTTGCTGGCCGACAAAGAGCGCTCGGGCGCGCGCCAGATGTGCGTGAAACAGGCCGAATTCGACCGCTACAACGCGTGGATGAGTGATCGCTTCCCGCGCTATTCCTGGGGCTCCAGCGACTGCAGCAGCTACTACCGCAATGCCTCGGGGCATGCGCCGTTCCTGTTCCCGGGCAGCTTCGGGGAATTGGCAGAACTGCAGGACGCGAGCGGGCTCCATGAATATGAACTCCGCTGACGCAGGCCAGCCAGCCGTGCTCCAGATCACCGAAATCCTGCGCATCGAGGATGCCCTTGGCGCTGTTGCGGGGGGCAAGGCGCGTGGCTTGTCGCGCCTGCTGGCGATGGGGCTTCCGGTGCCGGCGGCCTTCGTGATCCGCAATGCCCACGCAGGCCCGGCGCCCGCCGGACTCGCAGCGGCCTATGCCGCGTTGGGCGAAGGCAATGTGGCCGTGCGCTCCTCCGCTGCAGACGAGGACGGGGCAGGAGCCTCTTTTGCCGGGCAATACGAAAGCATCCTGAATGTCTGCGGGATCGATGCGCTGCAACAGGCGATCGCGAGCTGCGTTGCCTCGCTGGGCAACGCGCGGGCGACACACTACCGGGAGAGCACAGCAGCCGCGGCCGAGCCCGCGATGCATGTCGTGGTGCAGCGCATGGTCGATGCCCGCGTGGCGGGCGTGGTCTTCACCGCCGACCCCGCGAGTGCGCGACGCGACCTGCTGGTGATCGATGCAGTTGCCGGGCTCGGCGAGTCGCTGGTGAGCGGGCAGGCAACACCGGACCACTACGCGATCGACAGCGCGGGCCAACGCATCCGCACGCAACTTGCGGGGGAGCATCCCCTGCTCGATCAAGCCGAGATCGCAGGAATTGCCGCCGGGGCGCGGCAGGCCGCAGCCGCCGAAGGCCAGCCGCTGGATCTGGAGTGGGCCATCGATCACGCCGGCAGACTCTTCTGGCTGCAGGCACGCCCCATCACCACGCTCCCTGCGGATCTGAACGAATTCGACACCGTCTTGCCGCGAGCCGATGACGTGCTCACCACCTGCAACGTGAGCGAGATGATGCCCGGGGCGGTGTGTCCGCTCACGGGATCGTTCACCGGATGGGGCATCGACTACGGCCTGCAGCATATGCAGCGCACCGTGGGTGCGCGCGCGCGGATCAGCACCGACTGGCAGATCACCGCCTCAGCTTTCGGGCATCTCTTTCTCAACCTGACGG
>CAJADV010000242.1 GCA_903938575.1 uncultured Gammaproteobacteria bacterium | reverse complement strand
CGCATCCGCAACGGCGAATTCGAGGCCGCGTTGCTATGCGGCGCCGAAGCAGCCGCCACCACGCGCAGCGCGCAGCGCGAGGGCCGCAGTATCGACTGGTCGGAAACCGTTGGTGGACAGTGCGAGGATCGCGGTCAGGGCACCGGGGACTTGCTGACGCCGGAGCTGGAAGCGCACGGCATGGAGCTGCCGCTGTGGGTGTATCCACTGTTCGAAAATCGCCGCCGCCACCTCTCCGGACAGTCTTCAGCAGACTATGCAGCCGGGATGGGCAGGCTGCTCGAGCGCTTCAATGCCGTGGCGGTGGGCAATCCGTATGCAACACACCGCGAGGCGCTGTCCGCGGAGCGGATAAGTACGGTCGCCCGCGACAACCGTCTGGTGTCGGAGCCGTACACGAAGTGGATGGTGGCCAAGGACGGGGTGAATCAGGGCGCGGCGCTGGTGCTGGTCTCGGCGGGTCTGGCGCGGCGCCTCGGCATTGCCGAGCAGCGCTGGGTCTACCCGCTCTCTCACGCGCAGGGGCTCGAACTGCCCATACTCGAACGCCCGGATCTCGCCGATTCTCCGGTGCTCCGGCACGCCTACAAGACGGCACTGGAGCGCGCGGGGATCAGCGCCTCGTCAGTGAGCCACTTCGATCTCTACAGCTGCTTTCCCGTCGTCGTGTCATTGGCACTTGAGGCCTTGGGCATCGATCACACGGATCCGCGCGCGTTGACCGTAACGGGGGGTTTGCCGTTTTTCGGTGGACCGGGAAACAACTACTCGATGCACGCGATCGCCTCCATGGCCGACGCCCTGCGGCAACATCCCGGCGACATCGGGCTCGTGGGCACCAACGGTGGCTACCTCTCGCGGCATGCCGTCGGCGCCTACGGCACATCCGCGCCGCGCCATGCTGATGGACTCGAAGACAGCGGGTCTGCAATCAGCGTCAGACAAGACCGGGCGCCGACTTTCGAGCCCTTGCCCGCGGGACAGGGCATCGTCGAATCCTTCGTCGTGTTACCCGGCAGCGCTGGCCCAACGGGCGCGATCATCGGCCGGCTGGCGTCCTCCGGCAGCCGCTTTGTCGCGCGCTGCCGCGACACCAGCGCGGTGCTCCAGCGCATGCTCGAGGCGGACCCTATCGGCAAGCCGGTTACCGTGACGCAGAGCGGTGATCACGCGGAGTTTTCTTTTCTCGCCAACTGAGGCGCGAGCTCGGTGGAGCGACCCGGCAACACGCTGCTGGTGCTGACGGTGGACGGCAAATAGGGGCGTTTGCGGGGGAAAACACGTAAAAAAAAGGCGCCTGCCCGAAAGCAGACGCCCTTGAAAATCGCCCCCGAGCCAGCAATCGGCCCGGGGGTAGAGGACCATCACTTGAGGTCGAAGCGGTCCAGACCCATCACCTTGGACCAGGCCTTGGCAAACTCCTGCGCGAAACGCTCCTTGCCATCGGCAGAGGCATAGACCTCGGCCACGGCGCGCAGCTCGGAGTTGGAGCCGAAGGCCAGATCAACCGGGGTGGCGGTCCACTTGAGTGCGCCCGTCTTGCGGTCCTTGCCCTCGTACACGCCCTCTGCCGTGGCCGATTTGCTCCACGCGGTGGACATGTCGAGCAGGTTCACGAAGAAGTCGTTGCTCAGGGTGCCGGGGCGATCGGTGAAGACGCCATGTGCCGCCGCGCCAGCGTTCGCGTTCAGAGCCCGCATGCCGCCCACCAGCGCGGTCATTTCCGGCACGGTGAGCGAGAGCATGTTGGCCTTGTCGACAAGCATCTCGGCCGGTGACATGGCGGCGTCCTTGCTGAAGTAGTTCCGGAAGCCATCGGCCGCCGGCTCCAGTACCGCGAAGGAACGCTGATCCGTCTGCTTCTGGCTTGCATCCGTGCGGCCCGGCGCGAAGGTCAACTGCAGCTCGAAGCCGCCGTTCTTCGCCGCCTGCTCGACGGCCGCGTTGCCCGCGAGGACGATCAGATCGGCCAGCGAGATCTTCTTGTCGCCCGATTGGGCGCGGTTGAAGTCTTTCTGGATTTTCTCGAGGCCCTTCAGCACCTTCGCCAGTTCGCGCGGATCGTTGAGCGCCCACTCCTTCTGCGGCTCAAGGCGGATGCGCGCGCCGTTGGCGCCACCGCGCATATCGGTGTTGCGGAAGGTAGAAGCCGAGGCCCAGGCCGCACGAACCAGATCGGGCCCGCTCAGACCCGATGCCAGGATCGTGGCCTTGAGCGCCGAGGCGTCAGCCGCATTGATCAGGGCATGATCCACCGCCGGCACGGGGTCCTGCCAGATCAGCTCCTCGCTCGGAACCTCGGCGCCCAGATAACGCGAGCGCGGCCCGAGATCGCGGTGCATCAGCTTGAACCATGCCTTCGCGAAAGCCAGCCTGAACTCCTCGGGCTTGTCCTTGAAGCGCTTGGTGATCTTGCGGTACTCGGGGTCGAATTTGAGCGCGAGGTCGGTGGTGAACATGATCGGCGCATGGCGCTTGGAGGGATCATGCGCATCCGGGACCAGATTGGCGGCCTGACCGTTCGCCGGGATCCACTGGATGGCGCCCGCCGGGCTCTTCGTCTGTACCCAGTCGAAGGCATAAAGGTTGTCGAGATACTGCGAGCTCCACGCAATCGGATTCGCCGACCATGCGCCCTCGAGGCCGCTGGTGACGGTGTCAACGCCCTTGCCCTTGCCGCAGCTGTTTTTCCAGCCAAAGCCCTGCTCCTCGACACCTGCAGCCGCGGGCTCGGGGCCCACGCACTTCGAGGGTGCGTGCGCACCGTGGGCCTTGCCGAAGGTGTGACCGCCGGCGATCAGCGCCACGGTTTCCTCGTCATTCATGGCCATGCGGCCGAAGGTCTCGCGGATGTCCTTCGCTGCCAGCAGCGGATCGGGGTTGCCGTTCGGGCCTTCGGGATTTACGTAGATAAGGCCCATCTGCACGGCGGCAAGCGGTTTCTCCAGCTTGCGATCGCCCGTGTAGCGCTTATCGTCGAGGAACTTTTTCTCGGGACCCCAGTAGATCAGGTCGGGCTCCCAGTCGTCGGTGCGTCCACCGGCAAAGCCGAAGGTCTTGAAGCCCATCGACTCCATCGACACGTTGCCCGCGAGGACCATGAGGTCGCCCCAGGAAATCTTGTCGCCGTACTTCTGCTTCACCGGCCAGAGCAGACGGCGCGCCTTGTCGAGGTTGCCGTTGTCGGGCCAGCTATTAAGTGGCTCGAAGCGCTGGTGCGCGCCATCCGCGCCACCGCGGCCATCACTCACGCGGTAGGTGCCCGCGCCGTGCCAGGCCATGCGGACAAAGAACGGACCGTAGTTGCCATAGTCTGGCGGCCACCAATCCTGCGGGGTGGTCAGGACCTGCTTGATGTCCTGCTTTACGGCGCCCAAATCGAGCGTGGCAAAACCCTTGGCGTAATCGAAGTTCTGGCCCAAGGGGTTGGATTCGGCGGCATGCTGGCGCAGGGGCGACAGGTCGAGTTGATCGGGCCACCAATACTGGTTCGACCTTACTTCGCCCGAGGCGCTGGCAGCGCCGCTCGGCACCAAGGGCAGCGTGGCGACCGCAATAGCCGCGACCAACGATCTCAATCTTGCTGACTTCATGGGGTCCTCCTTGATCGAGCGGGGCGCTCGATGAGCACACAGTGTATGGCGATGCGCAAACATAGGTGATCGATTGATCTGATGAACTTGATAGACATCAACGATCGAAGCCGGACCGGCACACGCGGGTTCCTGAGTGTGGCCTCAGCACCGGGCGGTAATTTTCTAACTCATCCCGGTTTTGCGTGACACCGTAACACTTGCGGACTAACCTGCCCCCATCGTGTTACTTCAGGTAACACAAAGGGCAGCAATACCGCCGCCAACTGATATCGAGGTGTCACCATGGGATTCGTATTCGTCGCTCTCTTCGCCATGCTTGCCGCTTTCGACCGCCCCATCCCCCGCGGTCGGCAGGCAAGCAAATCCACCCCTGAGGCCGATCCGGCCACCGGCACCGGGGGGGCCTGACAATGACCGTGCTCTTCGCCCTTCTGTTCGGTATGTTGATAGCCGGAGCAGGCATAGCAATCGGCATCATGGCCTATGATCGCTCCCGCGACAGGCAACAACTGGCAGCACCGTGTTTGGCGGACGACTGAAACCTCGAATAGCCGTTATCGGGGCCGGCATCGCAGGTCTCGCGGCTTGCCGCGAACTCGCCGGGCATGGCCGGGTGACGGTATTCGAGAAGTCCCGGGGGGTGGGGGGCCGCATGTCCTCCCGCCGCGTCGAACCATGGCAGTTCGACCACGGCACCCAGTTTTTCACCGCCCGCAAACCGGAGTTCCGCGCGCTCCTGGCACCGCTACTCGATAGCGGCCTGGTCCGCGAGTGGACCGGCAGCGTGGTCTACCTCGAGGCCGCAGAGCGTCCGCGCAAGCGCCTCTGGTTCGAACCGCACTATGTGGCCTGCCCCGGCATGAATGCCCTGTGCAAAACCCTCGCTACCGACCTCCACGTCCGCACGGGCATCGAGGTCGCGCCCTTAGGCGCGCGGGGGCCGGATGGCTGGGAACTCCTGAGCAGCGCGGGAGAATCGCTGGGCCATTTCGACCTGGTGCTGTCCACCGCTCCCTCACCCCAGACACTCCTGCTGCTGGAGAATCATCTCCCAATCGATGCAGAACTCCGCTCCGTGCGTTACCGCGCCTGCTTTGCGCTGATGGTCGGCTTTGCCGAACCGTGGCGGGCCACGTGGATTGCCGGCAAGGCGCGTGACAACCCCATCGAATGGATCGCCGCGCAGCCCACGCGCCCGGGCCGCGAGATGCCCGCAGCGCTGGTGGCGCACGCAAGCGCCGACTGGTCCGACGCCAACGTGGATCGGGACCTGGCGCAGGTGCAGCAGGAATTGAGCGCCGCCACAGGCGCGCTCACGGGCCTCGACATGAACCGCAGCACGCATATGGCATTGCACCGCTGGCGCTATGCGCTGGTGGATGCCGAGACCGCAGCCACCGAGCCATTCATCGATATGTCCGCGGGACTTGCCGCCACCGGCGACTGGTGCGCGGCCTCTCGCATCGAGGACGCCTGGTTGGCAGGACGGCATTTGGCAAAGGCGCTTCTCGCGCGCTGAAAAACGCGCGCCCACATCAAGGGGCCGCTCGGCAATCCAATATCCCAGCAGTCACTTCGGAGCACGCACCCGCCGCGCAGACTTTGGTTTGGCCGCCACTGTCGTGCGCTTCAGCCTGCCATAGGCGCGGTCCAGCCAGAGCAAAGACTCGGCGTGCGACAGGAAGTGACGCAGATAATCCGGCGACAGCTCGCGCATCAAGGTGAGGGACCGCAGCATCAATTTGTGCCCGTTCAGCGGCCCGGCACCCTCGGGACCACGGTCGATGGCAAGCTCCACAGCATCATCCGCACTGATACGGGACCAGGCCTCCTTGAATCGCTGCGCATTTTTGAGCTCGGGCCACAGCTCCCCCGTTGCCGCGAGCGGAGCAGCGTCCGCGTCCTCTCCCGCAACCTCTGTGACATCACTGATATAACGGTTCAGCACCGCCAAGGGCGCCTCTGGCGCCAGCCCCTGATTTCCCGAGGGAACATCGGCCACGGCGGTGTCATCACCACGAGGGGCACACCGTGACCGCTCACCTACGCGCCGAGCGCAGTCGGCCAGGGCATCCCGGAGTCGGTCATGCAGGAGCCGACGCACCGCCTCGGGCGCCGCCTGCATACGAGACGCAAGCGCTTCGACGTACTGAAACAGCACCGGCTCGTGTTGCGCAGCGCCCGCTTCGCGCAGGGTCTGGAGCGACGCCAGCACGCCCGCCTCTGCATCCGCCGGCAGAAGTCCGGGCCCCTCGCCCGTCGCGCGTTCACTCATCGTCAGAGGCTCCCGCGGCGCGCGCACGGGGCACTGGCGCCATTTCCACCCGGCGGTTTCGCGCGCGGCCGGCCTCATCGCTGTTGGATGCCACCGGTTGCTCGGCGCCGAAGGCCGCACTGAACACGCTCGCGGCCGGCATCCCCTCCTCGATCAGGGCGCGCGTCACCGTGAGCGCGCGCTGGGCCGAGAGATCCAGGTTGTCGGTGAAACGCCGGTTGCCCTCGAGCACGGGTCGATCGTCGGTGAAGCCGCTCACCATCAGCATGTCATCGCGCACACCGAGATATACCCGTAGCGCCGGCACCAGGGTCTTCAACAACTGCCGCCCCTCCGGGCGCAGCGCATCGGAGTTGACGGGAAACAGCACGCTGCCGCTGATGCCGATGCGTCCGTTATCGAGCGTCACCCGGCCTGACTGCAGCGGGCCGGCCAGTGCTTGCTCGAGCGCCATGCGGCGCTGCTCCTCCTGCTGCCGCTTGGCCGTCTCGGCCGCCAGCGTGGCGCTGAGATCCATCTGCGCCACCAGCACGCCCATCAGGATCAGCACGAACACGCCGAGCAGGCCCGACATCAGGTCCCCGAACACGGCCCAGACCGGTGCGGCCTGCGCGATGCCGTCGTCGCTGTCGTCCGGATCCATCATCCGGCAGGCCCCTCGTCGGATGCCGCGGGTTTGCCATGCAGGCGACGCAGATCCTGGACGATGCCTTGCTGCGCACCGATGCTGAGGTCGATCACCTCGCGCGCCTGCGCCACGTAGTACGCGAGCTGCTCGTCGCTGCGCGTCATCGACTGGCCGATGGCGCCCTCGACGCGGTCCAGGCTCTCGGCCAGCTTCTCGTTGCTGGCACTGAAGAGCGCCGCGCCATGCGCAAAGGCCTCGCCGAGGGAGGCGAGATCGATGGCGCTGCCCGCGACTTGCGCGGCGGCTGCCTCGGTGCGCGTGGTCTGGATACCGAGCGTGTCAGCGAATTGGCGACCGACCTGCTCTAGCGTCCCCGAGGCAGAGGTCACGAGCGTCTCGATCGCGGCCCGTTGCTCGCCGGTGGCGAGATGCACGACCTGCAGCAGGGCACCGAGACCCTCGATCAGCGTGGCACGCTCCTGCAGCGCCAGGTTGTCGCGCTCGGTGAGATGGCTCATCTCCTCACGCAGCTGTGCGATCACCTGGGCGGCGGCACGCGGCACCTCGGCCGCGGTTTGCAGCAGACGGGCAAGCGGATTTTCCAGCGCGCTACCCAACGTGGCGAGCTGGACGGACAGCGCTGCCTGCAGTTCACCGAGTCGGGCCACGGCCGCCTGCCCGCGCTCGGCCTCCTCGCCACGCAGTGCACCGAGTTCGGCTCGCCACAGCGCGGCCAACTGGTCCATGCGCGCGCCCTGCTGCTCAACCCAGCGCGCCTCGGACTCGCGGTGCGAGCGCAACACGGCCTCGGACTGCTCCAGCAGGCGGGCCACGTCACCCTGAATGCGAGCTGCCTGATCGCCGCTGCGCTCGGCAATCGCGGCCGCAGTGGATTCCAGCGTCTGGCACAACGCCTGCTGCCGTGCATCCGTTGCGCTCGCCGCACGCTCCCATTGCCCCGCTAGCGTGACGGCCGTGGACTCGAGGGACTGCACCCAGGCGTCTCTCGCCTGCTGGTCGGCAAGCGCCTGCTCCACGCGCGCTTGCGACAAGGTCTGCTGCACACCCAGCAGCAAGGCCGCGGCGCGCTGCTCGACGCTCTCGACCGATGCCTCCAGTGCGCCACCCACACCAGCCACGAGCCGCTCATGCGCGTGACGGGATTCCTCCGCAAGGGCCCGCATGGCGGACTCCACGACTGGCGCGACGCTCTCGCCGGCCACCCGCGCCCCGGCAGCGAGACTGTCGCGGAGGGACTGCTCCACGCTGCTCGCAAGCACGGTGTAGGCCACGCTCACCTCGCGGTGGAACTGCTCCTGCCGACCGAGGAGTTGTTCGTCGAGCCGCAGGCTGCGATGTTCGATCTGCTCAATCAGTACGTGTAGCTGCCGGGCAACATCCGGCAGTACTTGCGCCTGCGATTGCAGCGCGCGATAGGTCTCCTGACGCTGGTGTACCAGCGAAAAAGGCCGGAAAACACCGGCAATCTGGATATCCAGCTGCTGCACCACGGACAATCGCTCGCGGCGACTGATGACCGACATCAGCCCCAGCATGGCAGAGCTGGCCACCCCTGCCACGGAGGTGCCGAACGAGAACGCCAACCCCTTGATGGGGCCCGCAAGGGCCTGACGTATCACCTGCAGATCGGCCGAGCCCTCCAGCGCGAGCACCGCACCCTTGAAGGTGACGACAACTCCCAGGAAGGTACCGAGCATCCCGAGCATCACCAACAAGCCAAGCAGATAGGGCGTGAGAACAAGCCCCGGCAGGGCAACCCGCTCACCCTCGATACGCAGGCGCACCGCGGCGCGTAACGCGGGATCCACCCGGAACAGCCAGTCCGAGAGCGCAGGCAGCGGCTGCGGCACGGCAGCAATGGCCGCTGCAAGCGAGCGCGTCCGGGCGCGGAAGCGGGCGATCTCGGAGGCACCCAGCAGATAGGCTGCGCCGATCACTGCGGTAACGGCGAGCGCGATCACGCTGGAACCCGCGAAGCCCACGCCCACCCAAACCACGGCCCCGAGACCCAGAACAAAGGCCGTAAGCATCCCGGAGATGCCGATGAGAGAACTGATCATGGGTGAGACTTCGCATCGGTGTTGAGGGCGTAGAGCATGCCGAGCAGGGGTTGCAGACGCGTCTCGAGCTCAGCGAGAAGCGCCTCCTGCAGGTCCCGGCGAAAGGTATCGAGCCAGGCGAGCGGCAGGGGGACCAGTCCGAGGGCATCGGGCTGCTGCCGGTGCAACTGCTCGAAGCGCTCCTTGAGAAACAGCGGAACCGTGGACAGCAGTTTTTGCTCACGGGCCCCGTAGAGCTGCTGCATCACGCCATCGAGCATTGCCAGCTGCGCCAGTCGGGGCGAGGCGGCGCTCAAGGCCTGGCGCAGACGGGCACGCAGGCCATCTATGCTGCCCTGCATGCTGCGCTGCTGACCGAGATAGCGACGGTGATGGGGCGCAAAGCCCGCATCCGGATCCGGTTGGGCATAGGACTCACCAGCGCTGATCAGGCCTTGCAGCGAGGCACGCAGCCGCCGCAGTTCCTCGGTAAGCTCCGCGGCCGTTGCCACCGCCACCGTCTCTGGAGCCGGCCCCGAGGCGATGGACTGCTGCGCTGCGTGCAGGGTGACCACGTCATGAACGCCGAGCCATTGCCCAAGGCGTTCGGCCACTTCCTGCCGTGAGGCCTCCGCATCCAGCGGGATCCAGTTGTCGAGCAAGCGCACCAGTCGCGAGCTGCCGGCATTCCTGCGCAAAAACACTCCCTGGCCCGCACATGGGGCTCGTCAGGCTCTTGATGATGGTTAGCGGGCGCGCAGCCAGTACTTGCGCGTCCAACCGGCTGGCGCCGGAGCGGGAGGATTATAAAGGCGGAGCGCCTGCGAATCTCGATGTCGGCGCCTGCCGGAGGCAGGAAAAGCCCGGCGCCCTGTCCCGTCCTCAGTTCTTCAGCGCCAGCACACCATCCCCGTTGAACTCGGTAGCAAATCCGGCACGTCGCAAACGCTGTGCGACCTCGGCCGGCAGGTCGCGCCCGCTGCTCAGCTTGTTCGGCGATCCGGTGTAGTGGAACACGCGTCCCTTGCGCTTCAGCACCCGCGCCATCTGATCGTAGAAGCGCTGCGAGTAGAGATCTCCGGCGATGCCGAACCGCGGCGGATCGTGCAGGATCGCGTCGAAAGAACCCGTCGCAAGCTGCACTATCTCTGCTGCCACATCGCCCTCGGTCAAGGACAGGCGCGCATCGGCGCCGGGCGACCAGGGGTTCAGCGCGCGCAGCCAGATGACATCGGGGTTCAGCTCGAAAGACACCACGCGCGCGGCCTGCCCGCGCAAACACCATGCCGCGAAGTACCCCAGCCCGCCGCAGGTATCGAGGATGAGTTTGTCGCGCGGGCGGATGAGACCAACCTTGCGCTCGGCATCCGCGTAGGGCGAGACCTGCGCCGTGGGCAACATCTTGATGCCGTCGATTTCAAAGGTCGGGGGCCCCCACGGCGTAGGTACGAGCTTGATCAGGGAACCCGTGAACCGCGCCACCGGCTCGAAGCTGGCGTCTGTCCAGTAGTAAACCGTCCGGTCCTTGCAGGTATCCAGCCACGGAAATCGCAGGCCTTGCCAGGTCCAACCCCCGGCGTCGAGCCCGACCGTGGTGATGGATCGGCCGAGATCGAGCGAGCACTCGGCCGTCAGCGCCCCGGATGCGGCGCAAGCACGCATGGCATCGTGCACCGTCTGCGTCAACAAGGGTCCCATCGGTGTCGATCAGCCTGTATTGGAAGTTGGAGCCTGCGCGAGGAGAAAGCGGGAGCCAGACCAGGCTCGGCCTGGCTCCGCCGTAGTGTATGCGCAGAGCCCCGCCCCCGACGCTCAGGCAGCGGCATCCAGCAGCTCGAAATCGGCTTTGGACACGCCACACTCGGGGCAGGACCAGTCCTCGGGCACATCCTGCCAGCGGGTGCCGGCGGGGATGCCGTCATCAGGCATGCCCAGGGCCTCGTCGTAAACAACATCGCAAACCACGCATTTCCAGATATTCATCCGCATATCTCCCTCAGGGTTGGTGAATGTGATCAGGCCACGGCGCGCTCGAGAGCGCGGCGGTAGTTGCCGGCGTGACGCTCCTCTACCGTGGCAAGGGCGGCGAAACGTTTTGCCGCCTTGGCAAGCACCTCGCGGAATCGCCCGGCGTGCTCACGGGACTCGGCGATCTGCCCGTCCATCTCGGCCACCGCCGCGTCATCGCCCTCGGCAATTGCCGCAGCGCGGAAGCGCGGATACATCTCGCTGTACTCGTAGGTCTCACCCTCGATGGCGATCTCCAGCGCACGCGCGGGCGTCATGTCCGCCGGGGGATAGAGAAGTTCGAGGTGGCCGAAGGCATGCCGGAGCTCCTGCTCGGCGGTTTCCTCGAAGATCCGTGCCGTTTCTTCGTCTCCCGCATTGCGTGCGAGCTTCGCAAACCAGCGGTACTTGGTGTGAGCCATCGATTCGCCGGCAAAGGCTGCCTCGAGGTTCTGCAGGGTCTTGATCTCGGGTCGGTTCATCGTCGTGCTCCGTAGGATTGTGGGGTTGGTCGACGCAGCGGAGGATGAGTGCTTGCTCGATATCGATCCAACGAGTAATTTCTGTGATCGTGATCGGTAATTTCGATAACGGGAGAAGCCGATGGCCGCCCTGCCCTCACTACGCCAGCTGCAGTACCTCGTGAAGCTCGCGGAGCTGCGCAATTTCACGCGTGCCGCCGCGGCTTGCCACGTCACCCAATCCACCCTGAGCTCCGGGCTGAAAGAGCTCGAGAGCTCGCTCGGCGCCCGGCTGGTCGAGCGCGATCGTCAGGGTGTGCTGCTCACCCCGGCGGGACAGGAGGTGGTGGAGCGGGCGCGCGGCTTACTCGCAGGGGCCTCGGATCTCGCGCAGGCAGCCTCCAGTGCGGGCAGCCCGATGCGCGGGCTCCTGCGCCTTGGCGCCATTCCCACCATCGCGCCATTCGTGCTCCCGCAGCTTCTGCAGCGCCAGCGCAAGCAATATCCCGACTTGCGCCTGGCGCTGCGCGAGGATCGCACCGAGAGCCTGCTCGAGCGTCTGGAAGACGGACGGCTCGACTTCGCGCTGCTTGCACTGCCCTATGACACCGGCAACCTGCTGGTACGCGAAATCTGCCAGGACGAACTCCTGCTGGTCGCGCCGGCCGGCAGCGTGGTGTCGCCGCGAGGCAATGTTGCGCTGAATGCCCGCACGGCCGAGCACTTGCTGCTGCTCGAAGAAGGCCACTGCCTGCGCCAGCACACCCTCCAGGCCTGCAGGAGCAAGCACACCGGAGGCCGCGTCGAAGGACTCGAAGCCACCAGTCTGCTGACGCTGGTGCAAATGGCAGAGTCCGGACTTGGTCTTGCACTGGTACCCGAGCTTGCCGTGCGACGCGGACTGCTGGCCTCCACGGGACTCACTGCGCACCGCGTCGGGCCGCCCGCACCGACGCGCGGCATCGCGCTCGTGGCGCGCAGTTCCACGGCCCGCGAGACCGAGTTCGCGGCGCTCACCACGCTGATAGCGCAGGTCTGTGACGCCCAGCCCGCAGCGAAAACGCCAACTGCACGCCCGCGCTCGCGCCCGCGATGATCGCAACGCAGGCTGCTTGCCGGGCTGCTACCTTCCCATAGCCCCGAGCAACACCGGGACCCGAGGAGCCTGAGGCACAATGGACAGATTCAACCTGCGCGATCGCCTGCACGTGGCACTGCTGCATGGGACGGGAAGCGTGGCTGTTGCCGGCTCAGGCTTCATGCTGGTATTCCACCTGTGGCACCCCGGGCCTTATGCGCACATCTCGGGCGGCATCGCCCTGATGCAATTAATGGTGGCGGCAGACCTCGCGCTAGGACCGCTCGCCGTGTTCGCCATCTTCGATCGCCGCAAAGGGTGGACGGTGCTGCGACGCGATCTGGCGGTACTGCTGCTTCTAAGGGCTGTCGCTCTGGCCTACGGGCTGCTTGTGCTTTTCGAGGCGCGCCCCGTGGCGCTGGTGCTGGAGCACAACCGCTTCCGCGTGCTGAGCGCCGGCGAGGTCATCACAACCGAGTTGCCGCAAGCACCGGAGGGCCTGGAGGAACTGCCCTTTGCCGGACCCGTGCTGCTGCGCACCGAGGTGCCCGAGGATCCCACCGAGCGCTTCGAAGCGCTCACGGCGGCGCTTTCTTCGGGCGCTGATCTCGCGATGCGGCCGCGCTACTGGCGCGCCTGGGATGCACAGGCGCGTGAGCGGGTGCGCGCGGAGGCCCGCCCGCTCGAAGGACTGCTGCGGACACAGCCCGACGCAGCAAGCGTGCTCGCGGCCGCCGTCGCCGCCACCGGGGTGCCGCGCGAACGCCTGCGCTATCTCCCGCTGCTCGCCCGCAAAGCCGAGTGGGTTGTGCTGATCGACCTCGAGAGCGGAGCGCCAGCAGGATTTGCCGCTCTGATCGGAGATTAAAGCTGCCCGATCAGGCGTTCGCAGCGATGGTGCGCTGCAGCATCCGCACCAGTGCACGACGATCAGCGGCACTCAGGCTGGCAAATGTTTCGGTCTCATGCGTGTTGGCCAGCGGAATCAAACGCGCGGCCATCGCGCGACCACGCGGCAACAGACTCACCGTGACGCTGCGGCGGTTGGCCGCCTCACGGTCGCGCTTCAGCAAGCCATCGCGCTCCAGCCGGTCCAGCGCCTTGCTGAGGGTGGGCTGATTGAGCAGCACCCGGTCGGCCAGTTCGCCCACCGGGCGCGGGCCGTCCTGCAGCACGGCAAGGATCCGCCACGTGGCAATCGATACACCCATTTCCTTCAACTGGCGGTGAAAGCCACCACTCACGACATGACTCGCCTTGGCCAGCAGGAAGCCGAGATAGCGGTCGACGAAACCGTCTTCCAGAGCCGGCAAAGTGCGTTCACGCGCCATTGCTTGAAGCCTCAAACTATTCCTTTTCATGGTTTCATGCCTGTGCTAGATTCACAAGCGTCCATGGCGGCGGTATCACGGGGCGCGCATCAGAATGGCAGGCACGGTGCACCACGTTCTCGCCCGCAGCGCAGCGCGCTTCCCGTCGCGGCCTTTCCTGCACATCCCGGCGGCCGCCTGCAGCGGCTATCACGCGGGCTCCATCGAAATCAGCTACGCCACCCTCGCCACACGCGTGGACGAACTTGCAGCTCTCTACCGCGACGCGGGCTACGGCGCAGGACAACGCGTTGCATTGATGCTGGCCAACCGACCCGCGTTCTTCGAGCACTGGCTGGCGCTGAACGCCGCGGGCGCGAGCGTGGTGCCGGTCAACGCGGAGCAACGCCCCGCCGAGATCGCCTGGCAGCTCGAGCACAGCGAGTCCTGCCTGCTGGTCTGCCTCGATGACCTGCTCCCGGTCGCGCAGCAGTCTCTCGCCCTGATGACTGCACCGCCCGCATTGAGCACTGAGGGCAACACGGCGATCCCCGGCGCACCTCACCCGGCACGCACGGAGGAGCCCGGGTCGCACAGCGAGTGCGCGCTCCTCTACACCTCTGGCAGCACCGGCAAGCCGAAGGGCTGCATCCTGAACAATGACTACTTCACGCGCTTTGGCGAGTGGTACGCAGGCCTCGGCGGGCTGTGTGCGCTGCGCCCCGGCGAGGAACGGCTTATCACGCCGCTACCGCTAAGCCACATGAACGCCATGGCAACCTCCGCGATGGGCATGCTGGAAACCGGCGGCTGTATCGTGCAGCTGGACCGCTTCCATCCCTCGAGCTGGTGGGATGCCGTGCGCAGCTCCGGCGCCACGGTCGTCCACTACTTGGGCGTCATGCCCGCGATCCTGCTCGGCATGGACAGCAGCCCGCGCGATGACTTTTCCGCACAACTGCGCTTCGGTTTCGGTGCCGGCATCAACCCGCGCCACCACGCGCCCTTCGAGGCGCGCTTCGGTTTCCCGCTGATCGAGGCCTGGGCCATGACCGAGACCGGCTGTGGCGGCTGCATCATCGCCAACCACCAGCCGCGACACGTGGGCACGAGCTGCTTCGGGAAACCAACCGCTGCGGTGGAGTACCTGCTCGTGGACGAACAAGGCATCGAGGTGACAGGCGAGACCCCCGGCGAACTGCTGGTGCGCGCGAGCGGCCCCGATCCGCGCGCCGGATTTTTTGCCGGCTACCTGAAGAACTCCGAAGCCACCGATGAAGCCTGGGCGGGCGGCTGGCTGCACACGGGCGATGTGGTGCGAGCCGGCCCCGACGGCGCGCTCCACTTCGTCGACCGGCGCAAGAACGTGATCCGCCGCAGCGGCGAGAACATCGCCGCACTGGAAGTTGAAGCCGCGCTCGCCGATGCACCACAGATCGCACAACTGGTGGTCACGGCTGTCGACGACGAGATCCGCGGCGAGGAAGTGATGGCCTGCGTGGTGGCCAGCGCAGGCATGCCGCGCAACGCCGAGACCGCGCGCGCCATCCAGCAGCGCGCGCTCGATGCGCTGGTGTATTTCAAGGCGCCCGGCTACGTGGTGTTCTTGGACGAGATACCCCGCACGGCCTCCCAGAAACCCCAACGCGGCGAGATCCGCAAGCTCGCACCCGGCTGGCGCGCATCGACCGCCTGCATCGACCTGCGCGAATTCAAGCGCCGCCCCAAAACGAGCGCGCACGGATGAGCAATAACTACGCGGGCGTCGCGATCGCCGCTCCGGTGAGTGTGGGCTATGCACGCAACAGCGAACACGGCGCGCCGTGGTTCGTGGGCGCGGCCCTGCACGAGATGCTGGCAGACAGCGGCCTGCCGAAATCCGCGATCGACGGCCTCGCCATCGGCAGCTTCACCCTCGCGCCCGACAGCGTCGTCACCATGACGCAATACTACGGCCTGGAGACGCGATTTCTGGAAAGCCTGCCCTACGGGGGCGCCTCGGGTGTACTCGCGCTGCGCCGCGCCGCACGCGCGGTGCAGGCAGGCGACGCAGAGGTGGTCGCCTGCATCGGCGCCGACACCAACCGCACCGAGGGCTTCCGCGAGCTGGTCGCCAACTTCAGCGGTTTCTCGGTCGATGCGAGCTGGCCTTACGGCGCGGCCGGGCCGAACCTGCCCTTCTCGCTCATCACCGCGCGCTACATGGCGGAAACCGGTGCCACGCGCGAGGACTTCGGCCGCATCTGCGTGTCCCAGCGCGCCAACGCGCGCGGCGTCCCGCAGGCGCTGTTCGCGGACAAGCCGCTCTCCATGGCGCAGTACCTCGACGCGCGCGCAGTCGCCGGGCCACTGCAGCTGTTCGACTGCGTGATGCCCTGCGCAGGCGCTGAGGGTTTTCTGGTGATGAGCGAAGAGCGCGCGCGCGCACTCGGCATCCCCTACGCGCGGGTGCTGTCAGCGGAGGAACGCCACAACGCCTTCGCCGGCGATGACATCCAGCTGCGCGCCGGCTGGAACGCCTTCGCGCCCCAGCTCTGGGATCGCGCCGGCTGCGGACCGCAGGACATGGATCTGCTCGAAACCTACGACGACTATCCCGTGATCGCGATGCTGCAGATGGAAGCACTGGGATTCTGCGCCGCCGGCGAGGCGCCGCGTTTCGTGCGCGAAACCGCGCTCACGGTGAATGGCGGCGGCGTGCCGCACAACACCTCCGGTGGGCAGCTCTCGACAGGACAGGCTGGCGCGGGCGGCGGATTCCTCGGGCTGGTCGAGGCGCTGCGCCAGGTGACCGGTCGCGCAGTGGGTCAACAGGTGCTGCGCGCTCGCCGCGCCGTGGTGGGCGGCTACGGCATGATCAATTACGACCGCGGGCTCTGCGCCGCCGCCGTTGTGCTGGAGGGCGCATGAGCTTGCCGCCAGCCAGACGCAGCGTGGTGAGTGCGCCGCTGCAGGACACGCTGCGCCACGACGGTTTGCAGTTGCAGGTCTGCGCACGTTGCGACGCCACCCAATACCCCCCGCGCGAACGTTGCGCGGAGTGCCTCGCGGATGCGCTCGCCTGGCAGACCGTGGATGGGCACGGGACCGTGCTCGCCGTAAGTGCGCTGGCATACAGCCTGGAGCCCTGGTTCTCCGAGCGACTGCCATGGCAGGTGGCCTCGCTGCGCCTCGACGCCGGCCCCGTGGTCTTCGCGCATCTCGCAGCGCAGGCCTCGCCCGGGGATCGGCTGCACGTGCACACTGCGCGCGACGCCTCGGGCAGCTGGTGCCTGGTGGCCTGCGACGGGCAGCCCGATTCCCTGCCGCACGCACTGACGCAACTGGAGATGTCCTCATGAGCGAATCCGTCGCCGTCGTGACCGGGGGCAGCACCGGGATCGGCCAGAGCATCTGCGAGCATCTGCTGGCCGATGGCTACCGCGTGATCAACCTGGCGCGCCGGCCGGCGAGCGTCGAACACCCGCGGCTCGAGAACGTCGCGGTGGATCTCGCAGACCGCGAGGCTACGCGCGCGGCAGCAGCGGCCGTTAGCGCGCGCCACGCGGTAACGGCCTTGGTGCACAACGCCGGACTGATCCGCGCAGCACTCCTCGAAGACGTCGATCTCGCAGACCTCGATTACCTCAGCAACGTGCACCTCGCCGCCGCCATCACGCTCGCGCAGGCGTTTCTTCCGGCCATGAAAGCCGCACACCACGGGCGCATCGTGCTGATCGGCTCGCGCGCGGCACTGGGATTGCAGACCCGCAGCAACTACGCGGCCACCAAGTGCGGCATGACAGGCCTCGCGCGCACCTGGGCCCTCGAACTGGGCCAGCACGGCATCACGGTGAACTGCGTGGCACCCGGCCCCATTGCCGCCACCGAGATGTTCCACTCCGTGATCCCCGAGGGCAGCGAGAAGATGGAAAAGATGGGAGCCAGCATCCCCGTGCGCCGCCTTGGCGAACCCGCAGATGTGGCACGCGCCGTGATGTTCATGATCGATCGTGGCAACGGCTTCGTGACCGGACAAACGTTGATGGTGTGCGGAGGCTCGAGCCTTGGCTCACTCGCCCTGTAGCAACACGCGACCGTGCCCGGAGGGCAGCCCATGATCATCGGCACCGATTCGGGACTGGCAGGCCTCGTGGAGCCCTGCCGCCTCAACCGCCGCATCTACACCGATCCAGCGATATTCGAGCTCGAGATGGAGCGCATCTGGGGCCGCGCGTGGATCTTCATCGGCCACGAAAGCCAGGTCCCGCAGCCGGGCGACTACTTCACCACCAACATCAACCACCGCATCCCGGTGGTGATGGTGCGCGACCGCGATGGCAGCGTGCGCGTACTGCACAACCGCTGCGCTCACAAAGGAGCCAAGGTGGTCGACAAGCGCTGCGGCAATGCGCGCGCATTCCGCTGCTGTTATCACGGCTGGACCTACGCCACCGACGGCACGCTGCTCAAGATTCCCAACGAGAAGGGCTACGACGGCACCGGCATGAACCCGAAGGATCCGCAGTGGAACCTGCAGCCGGTTGCGCAGTACGCCGCGTATCGCGGCTTCGTGTTCGCCACGCTGGACCCGCGCGCACCGGACCTGGTCACCTGGCTGGGCGGCGCGGCAGCCTGCTTCGACAATCTCTGCGAGCGCGCGCCCGAGGGCGAGGTCGAGGTGGCCGGCGGGGTGCTGCGCTACGACCACGCCTGCAACTGGAAGCTGTTTCTCGAGAACCTGAACGACACCCACCATCCACAGACCACTCATCAATCCGTGGTGGACGCCGCGATGGACTACCTGGGCACGCTGCCGCCGGAGGCCACGAAGGAGCGCGCCGAGGCCGAGATGATCCCGCCGTTCGGAGGCTCCTACGAGAACTTCGAGAAAAGTGGCATCACGGGTTTCCGTTACGGTCACCACTACGACGGCGGCAAGACCAGCATCCACGCCAACTACTCGGTGAACCCGGTCTACCGCGACGCGATGGTCGCCGCCTACGGTGAGGCGCGCACGCAGGAAATACTGAGCTTCAACACCCACAACACCTGCTACTACCCGTCGCTCACCATCAAAACCGCCGTGCAGAACATCCGCGTGGTGCGTCCCCTCGCTGTCAACCGCTGCGTGATCGAGACCTGGTCTTTCCGCCTGAAGGGCGCGCCGCCCGAGATGCTGCAACGCACCCTGCTCTACTCGCGGCTGATCAACTCGGTGGGCTCGATGGTGGGACCAGACGATCTGGAGTCCTACATGCGCATCCAGGCGGGGCTTGAAGGCACGGGCTCGGAATGGGTCGAGATGTATCGCGAATTCGGGCGCGACCGCGACGAGGGCGACCGCACGGTAGGCACCGGCACCAGCGATCTGGACATGCGCACGCAGTACCGCGCCTGGCGCCACTACATGCTGGGCGAGGTGGCCTGAGATGCACACCGGTGACGCCCTGTTGAAGGAATGCGAAGCCCTCCTCTACGCGGAGGCCGACTGCCTCGACCGCGCCGATCTCGACAGCTGGATGGCGCTCTACACACCCGATGGCACCTACTGGATGCCGGCCGCACCGGACCAGGAAGACCCGCTGAACCACATCTCGCACTTCTACGATGATCGCGTGATGATGGAGATCCGCCGGCGCAATTTCGTGCACCCGCGAGCGCCTTCCAAGGATCACGCCGTGCGCTGCTCCCACCTGATCGGCAATATCCAGCTCGCCGCCACCGATACGAACGCCGGCATCTGCACGGTGCGATCGAACTTCCACGCGATGCTCTTCTACCGCGACGAGAAACGCATCTACGGCGGGCGCTACGAACACCGGCTGCAGCACACGGAGGCGGGGCTGCGCATACTGCACAAACGCGTTGACCTGATCGACTGCGACGCCGCCCACAAGTCGCTCGTGATCTACCTCTGAGGACCGCTGGCATGAACATCACGGCAACCCACCGTCCGCTCGCGGGACGCCACGCGCTGGTGAGCGGCGCCTCGCGCGGAATCGGCGCGGCCATCGCGCGGGAGCTCGGCTCACTCGGCGCGCGCCTGACGCTGCTGGGACGCGACGCCGCCGCACTCGCCCATGTGGCGGCAGGACTGGACGACGCCGTGGTGGCCACTGCCGATGTAGGTGACGCCGCCAGCGTCGAGTCGGCCGTCGCGGCCGCACGCGAGGCCGCGGGCCCTATCGCCATCCTGGTGAACAATGCCGGCGTCGGTCCCTCGGCGCCGTTCCTGAAAACCAGCGCCGAGACCTGGTCGAACGTGATGCGCACCAACCTGGACGGCACGGTTAACCTCTGTCGCGCGGCGCTGCCGGACATGCTCACGCTGGGCTGGGGACGTGTGATCAATATCGCCAGTACGGCAGGCCTGCGCGGTTACCCCTACATCAGCGCCTATTGCAGCTCCAAGCACGCGGTGGTCGGTCTCACGCGCGCACTGGCCATGGAGTTCGTGCGCAAGAACATCACCGTGAACGCGATCTGCCCGGGCTACGTGAACACCGACCTGCTGGAGCGCTCGCTCGAGAACATCATGCAAAAGACCGGTTGCTCCCGCGAGGAGGCCGCAGCCCCATTGCGCGCGACCAATCCGCAGGACCGTTTCGTGGAACCCGAGGAGGTGGCCGCGATGGTGCGGTTCCTGTGCCTGCCGGGCGCCGAGTCCATCACCGGTCAGTCGCTGGCGCTGGCGGGCGGCGAACTCCAGTGAGCGCACGCCCTGCGCCAGCCGCAGCACCGCGTGCCAATCGCGCGGAACAATCCGTGCGCCTGTGGCTGCGACTGCTCTCGCTGCACAACCTGATCGACAGCGAGCTGCGGCGGCGGTTGCAGGAGCGCTTTGGCTGCACGCTGCCGCAATTCGACGTGCTCTCGGAACTCCAGCGCGCCGGTGAGCCGCAGACGATGTCCCAGGTCTCACGCCAGCTGATGGTCTCCAACGGCAACCTGACCGGCGTAGTCGACCGCCTCGAGCGCGAGGGTTCGGTGCGGCGCGAGGTGTCCGCGGGCGACCGCCGCGTGCAACTTGTCTCGCTCACCAGCGCCGGCCAGGCGCGATTTACCGCCATCGCTGCCGAGCATGCCGCCTGGCTGGAGGAACTCTTCGGTGGGCTCGCGCGCAGCGAGCTCGATGGCGCCGTCGATGAAATCCACGCGCTGCGCGACCTTGTCAGGCAGCGTCATCCGAGCACTTCCCAACCCGCTGCCCGCAAACAGGCCCGCAGCGTCACTTCCAGACCGAGGACCCCATGAATCCCGCTGATTTCCATCCCGAGCATTTTCTGTGGCACTTCGCTAACGGCGTTGCCACCATCACCCTGAACCGCCCCGAGCGGAAGAACCCCCTGACCTTCGAGTCCTATGCCGAACTGCGCGACACCTTCCGCGCTCTGTGCTTCGCAGACCCGGTAAAAACGGTGGTGATCACCGGCGCCGGCGGCAACTTCTGCT
Source organism: uncultured Gammaproteobacteria bacterium (assembly GCA_903938575.1). Lineage (GTDB taxonomy): Bacteria > Pseudomonadota > Gammaproteobacteria > Pseudomonadales > UBA5518 > UBA5518. Next base: position 2,643 of record CAJADV010000242.1, on the reverse strand, counting down.
CCGGCGGCGATGTGCACGAGATCATCGGCCCGCTGACGCGGATGACCATGAAGGAGCTGATGGCCTTCACGCGCATGACCGGCGACCTGGTGAAAGCCATGCGCGCCTGCGCGCAACCGATCATCGCCGCGATCGACGGCATTTGCGTGGGTGCCGGCGCGATCATCGCCATGGCAAGCGACATGCGCTACGGCACACCGCAGGCGAGCGTTGCATTCCTGTTCACCCGGGTGGGGCTTGCGGGCTGCGACATGGGCGCCTGCGCGATCCTGCCGCGGATCATCGGTCAGGGCAGAGCCTCCGAACTCCTCTACACGGGCCGCGCAATGAGTGCCGAGGAAGGCGATCGCTGGGGCTTCTTCAACGCCATCGTCGAGGGCGAAATGCTGCAGGAGACGGCACAACAGGCCGCCGCCCGACTCACCCGTGGCCCCACCTTCGCGCATGGCATCACCAAGACCATGCTGCACCAGGAATGGAACATGGGCATCGACCAGGCGATCGAAGCCGAGGCGCAGGCGCAGGCCATCTGCATGCAGACCGAGGACTTCCGCATCGCCTACGAGGCCTTCGTAGCCAAGCAGAAGCCCGCGTTCACGGGGAAGTGACATGAGCGACACGAGTTTCCTCGACTGGCCTTTTCTCGAACCGCGCCACCGCGACCTTGCGCTCGCACTCGATGCCTGGGCGGCCAAGGCTCTAGCCGAAGGCCGCATCGACCACCACGACACCGACAACGCCTGCCGCACGCTGGTGCGCCTGCTGGGCGAGGGTGGCTGGCTCACCCACGCCGCGCGCGATCCGGATGACGCCACCTCGAAACTCGATGTGCGCTCGCTCTGCCTGATCCGTGAAACCCTCGCGCGCCACGACGCGCTGGCGGATTTTGCCTTTGCCATGCAAGGGCTCGGGAGCGGTGCCATCTCGCTCTTCGGCAGCGCCGCACTGCAGCAGGAATTCCTGCCCGCGGTACGCGCAGGACACAAGATCGCCGCGTTTGCGCTCTCGGAGCCCGAGGCAGGTTCCGACGTGGCGGCAATGGCCACCACCGCGCGCCGCGAGGGCGATCATTTCGTGCTCGACGGCGAGAAGACCTGGATATCCAACGGCGGCATCGCGGATTTCTACACCGTTTTCGCGCGCACCGGCGAGGCGCCGGGGGCCAAGGGACTCTCGGTGTTCGTGGTGGACGCGAACACGCCGGGGCTGGAGATCGCAGAACGCATCGAGGTGATCGCGCCACACCCGCTCGCACGGCTGCGTTTTAGCGGCTGCCGCGTGGGTGCGGAGCGACTGCTCGGCAAGCCCGGTGACGGTTTCCGCATCGCGATGTCGGTGCTGGATGTATTTCGCTCCACCGTGGGTGCTGCAGCGCTCGGCATGGCGCGCCGCGCACTGGACGAAGCGCTTCGCCACAGCAGCTCGCGGCAACTTTTCGGAGCGCCGCTGTCGGACCTGCAACTCACGCAAGCCGCAATTGCCGACATGGCGCTCGCTGTGGATGGGTGCGCGCTGCTCGTCTACCGCTCCGCCTGGACCAAAGACTGCGTGGCCGAGCGCGTCACGCGCGAGGCCGCGATGGCCAAGCTCTTCGCCACCGAATCCGCACAGCAAGTGATAGACGCCGCCGTGCAACTGTTCGGCGGCTTGGGCGTCAAGAGCGGCATGCCGGTGGAGCGCCTCTACCGCGAGATACGCGCACTGCGGATTTACGAAGGTGCGAGCGAAGTACAGAAACTGGTGATTGCGCGGCAGACCCTCGCGCGCGGCGCATGATTGCCCACGCGCCGAGCCCGCGAACAATGCACCCCTGATTTTCGAGGAACACACGATGCGCAACCTCCAACCCGCCGGCTGGCCGCGCCCCAAGGGCTACGCCAATGGCATCGAGGCCACCGGTCGACTGGTGATCGTGGGCGGCCAGATCGGCTGGGATGAAACCGAGACATTCCAGAGCGATGACTTCGTCGAACAGGTGCGCCAGACGCTGAAGAACACCCTCGCCGTACTCGCCGAGGCGGACGCCGGACCCGAGCATGTAGTGCGGATGACCTGGTACATCACCGACCGCGACGAATACCTTGCGCGCGGCCGCGAGATCGGCGCGGTCTACCGGGAATTGATGGGGAAGAACTTCCCGGCAATGGCCATGGTGCAGGTGGTGGCGCTGATGGAATCACGGGCAAAGGTGGAGATCGAGACGACGGCCGTGGTGGGTTGATGCACGGGGGCTTCAGCCCCTCCTGACCAACCGGTACGCAGGCCACGCGATCGCGAGCACCGCCACCGCCACCAGGCTGTCGCGCGGCGCACCGATGATCACGCCCGCAAGCAAGGCAAGCCCACCGGCCAGCACCAGCCAGGTGCTCCACGGATAGCACCACGCGCGGAACGGGCGCGGCAACTCCGGGTGCCGCCGCCGCAGCAGGAGCAGCGAGACGAAACCGCCCACGTACGTGAACACCGCAAAGAAAGCCCCGATCCCCAGCATCAGGTTCAGCACACCGCCCGACGCAAACACCAACAGTAGTGCGGCGCCCGCCACGCCGAGCAGCGCCGGCGTGGGCGTGCCGCGCGGATTCACATCCGCGAGCCGTGCTGGCAGCAGCCCGTCGCAGGCCATGGCATGGGCGATGCGCGAGG
>CAJADV010000241.1 GCA_903938575.1 uncultured Gammaproteobacteria bacterium | reverse complement strand
CGCATCGGCACCACCACGATCTTCGTGACGCACGATCAGGAGGAGGCGCTGGAGCTTGCGGACCGTGTGGTGATCATGAACCGCGGCCGCATCGAGCAGGCCGGTGATTGCGACGAGGTCTACGACAGGCCGGCAACGCCTTTCGTGTTCGAGTTCCTTGGCGACACGAACGTGCTCTCCGCCGTGGCCGAAGGCCCCGGCCTGCTGGTGGAAGGCGCGGATCGTCCCTTCGCGGGCCGCGGTGATATCCCGCCGGGAGCGCTGGAGCTGATGGTTCGACCGGCTGATCTGCGGGTTGCCGACGAGGCTACGCCGGGCGTGCGGGTCGAGGTGCTCTCTGTGCAGAAGACGGGCCCCATCGTGCGGGCCGAGGTACGCGTGAAGGGCCGCAACCGGCTCCTCACCGTGGAGGTTCCGCACCTGCACCACGACGCGGTGCGCTTCGTGCCGGGCGCGGAGTTGCGTCTGCGGGTCGCCCGCTTCAGCGTGTATGCCGCGGCGAGCGGTGCTGCCGGTGCCGGCCTGCCGAGCGATGCGATCGGCGTGGCTGCTTCGCGGTCGCGCAGCCGGGACGTGGGGGATCCGGCTGCAACGTCCTAGGTCGCGGGCATGGCCCGCTCCTACATGATTTGCGGGCATGGCCCGCTCCTACATGAGTTGCGGGCATGGCCCGCTCCTACATGAGTTGCGGGCATGGCCCGCTTACATGAGTTGCGGGTGTGGCCCGCGCCAACATGAGTTGCGGGCATGGCCCGCGCCAACATGAGTTGCGGGCATGGCCCGCTCCGGACTCAGCGCAGCATCGATACCAGCAGCCCGCAGAGCGCGCAGACCACCAGCACCTCGATCACGCCGCGCTTGTAGCGCAGCAGCGCGATGGCCGAGGCACTCGCGAGCAGCGCTGCCGGCCAATCAAAGCCGCCATCGAAGCCCTTGGGCCACAGCACGTGCCAAGCGAAGAACAGCGCGAGGTTGAGTATCACCCCCACCACCGCTGCCGTGATCGCCGAGAGCGGCGCGCTGAAGCGCAGCTTGCCGTGGGTGGATTCGATCAGCGGTGCTCCTGCCAGGATGAACACGAACGACGGCAGGAAGGTGAACCACGTGACCAGCACTGCCGCGAGCGCGGCGCCTGCTGCAGCGTGCTCCGGGCCCAGCGGCAGGGCGCCCCAGGCGCCCACGAAGGCCACGAAAGCCACCACCATGATGAGCGGACCCGGCGTGGTCTCGCCAAGCGCCAGCCCGTCGATCATCTGGGTGGCCCCGAGCCACCCGAACTGGAGCACGGCGCCCTGATACACATAGGGCAGCACCGCGTAGGCGCCGCCGAAGGTCAGCAGCGCGGCCTTGGTGAAAAACCAGCCCATCTGCGCGTAGATATGGTGCCAGCCGAAAGCGGTGGTGAGCGTGAGCATCGGCAGCAGCCAGGCCAGTGCCCCGATGATCAGCACGGCGGCGAGCCGGTCGCGACGGAACTGCGTGTGCGGAGCAAGGGGCGTGTCGTCGTCGATCACGGCGGGGCCGTAGCTGCGGCTCCCGGATCCGTGCCCGCCGGTGGCGAAGCTGGCCGGCGCGAACCGTGATCCGGCGAGTCCGATCAGCGCCGCGCCCAGCACGATCGCCGGAAAAGGCGCTTGCAGGATCAGGATGGCGAGGAACGCCGCCACGGCGATGCCCCGCAACAGGTTGTTGCGCAGCGCCCGCGAGCCGATGCGCCAGGCAGCTTGCAGCACGATCGCCGTGACGGCCGGCTTGATGCCGTAGAACAGCCCCGCCACCAGCGGCGTGTCACCGAGCGTTACGTAGATCCACGACAGCGCCACCAGGATAAACAGTGAGGGCAGCACGAACAGCACGCCCGCCACCACGCCACCCACACTCCCGTGCAGCAGCCAGCCGATATAGGTGGCGAGCTGCTGCGCCTCGGGGCCCGGCAGCAGCATGCAGTAGTTGAGTGCATGCAGAAATCGCTTCTCGCCGATCCAGCGGCGCCGCTCCACGAGCTCCGTGTGCATCAGCGCGATCTGCCCCGCGGGTCCGCCGAAACTGAGAAACCCCAGCTTCAGCCAGAAGCGCAGTGCATCGCCGAATCCGGGCTGAGCCGG
>CAJADV010000240.1 GCA_903938575.1 uncultured Gammaproteobacteria bacterium | reverse complement strand
TCGGCCTCGCCAATGATCCACGCGTTGTCGCGGCCTTCAGGGACGGCGCCTCGCGCTGGGGCGCGGGCAGTGGGGCCTCGCATCTGGTCTGCGGCCACATGCGCGTGCACCACGAACTCGAGGAGGCCCTTGCAGAGTTCACGGGGCGTGAGCGCGCGCTGGTGTTTTCGAGCGGTTATGCGGCCAATCTCGGCATCGCCTCGGCGCTGCTCGGTCGTGGCGATGCCCTGTTCGAGGATCGGCTCAATCATGCCTCGCTGATTGACGGAGCATTGCTGTCTGGAGCCCGGTTGCAGCGCTTCCTGCACAACGATCCCGCCTCGCTCGAGACGCGCCTGTCGCGCTCCCGCGTGGCCCACCGCATGGTGGCGGTGGACGGTGTTTTCAGCATGGATGGCGACGAGGCCCCGCTCGCGGCATTGGCCGACGTCTGCGATCGTCACGATGCGCTGCTGCTGGTCGATGACGCGCACGGCTTTGGCGTGCTCGGCGAGACTGGCGGCGGTAGTCTCGAGGCGCAGGGCGTCAACGATCGCGTCGAGCTGCTGATGGGCACATTAGGCAAGGCTTTAGGTTCCAGCGGCGCCTTCGTGGCCGCGGAGTCGGTATTGATCGAGACGCTCATCCAGCACGCACGCACCTACATCTACACCACCGCCATGCCGCCCGCTGCGGCGTCGGGCGCGCTTGCGGCGCTGCGTATCGTGCGCGACGAGGGATGGCGGCGGCAGCGGCTTGCCTGTCTCGTGCAGCGCCTGCGCAAGGGTCTCGAGCGTCTCGGGCTGCCGCTACTGCCTTCGCGCAGTCCGGTGCAGCCCTTGTTGCTGGGCGATGCCAGGCGCGCGCTCGAGTGGGCGGCGGGGCTTCGCGCGCGCGGGCTGTTGGTGCCGGCGATACGACCACCCACCGTACCGCAAGGCAGTGCGCGGCTGCGCATCACCTTGTCTGCCGTCCATGAAGATGCAGATGTAGATCGTCTACTCGACGCGCTGGCAGAGCTGGCGGCGGCATGACGCAGGTCGGCAGCCGCGAGACTTCGCCAGGCCCTGCGGTGTCCGGTCCACCCATCGTTCTGCTCACCGGCTGGGGCAGCAGTCCAGGCGTGTTCGCGGCGTTCGCCGCGCAGCTTGGCACGCAGTTTCCGGTGCAGATCGCGGATTTTGATTTCGGCCGGATTCCTGTCGCTGCTGACGCCCGTGAGGCACTCGATCTGGCACTCGAGACCCTTGCACCGGAGGTGCCGCCGGGCGCCGTACTGATAGGTTGGTCACTTGGCGGTTCGCTTGCCTTGCATCTCGCCGCGCGGCATCCGGGTCGGCTGCGCGCGCTGGTTTGCATCGCCACCAATCCCTGTTTTTGCGCGCGGCCTGACTGGCCACTTGGAATGGCGGCCGCGGACTTTGCCGTCTTTCGCGAGGCTTACGACCGCAACGCGAGCGCCCATCTCGAGCGCTTCTGCGCGTTGCAGGCAAGCGGTGATGCGCGCGCCGCGCAGGTACGCCGTGCTCTGCGCGCGGCGCAGCCCCCGAGCGAGACGCATGCGGGTCTTGGTGTTGCGCTGGCGTTGTTGGAGTCGATTGATCTGCGCGCCGAACTGCCGCTGCTGGAACTGCCGGTGCTTCACGTGCTGGGCGAGTGCGATCCTCTGGTGCCGCCGCGGATCGAGAGCAGCCTGCGCCGTCTGCAGTCCGAGGCGAGCGTCTGGGTGGCGGCTAGTTGCGCGCATGCCCCCTTCCTCTCGCGCCCCGAGGCCGTTGCCGCGCGCATCGGGGATTTCATCGCTGCGCTGGATCCGCCGCCGCAGCGCCCCGCCGTCCGTGCCGTGGCGCGCTCTTTCGGCCGTGCCGCGCGGGGTTACGATGATGCGGCCGCGCTGCAGCGGGGCTGTGCCGCTGCGCTTCTTTCGCTGGCTCCGGCCGAGGATCCGGATAACGTTCTCGATCTTGGTTGCGGCACGGGGGCCGCGCTGCCCGCGCTGCGCGAGCGATTCCCGCGGGCGCGGGTGCTTGGGGTGGATATCGCCGAGCCCATGCTGCGATCCGCGGCCTCGCGTGAGGAGAATGCGTTGCTGGTTGGCGCCGATGCCCAGCAGTTGCCGTTCGCCGATTCCAGCGTGGGTCTGGTCTTCTCCAATCTGGCGCTGCAGTGGTGCGACGATCCGGGCCGCGCCTGCCGTGAGCTCGCGCGCGTGCTGCGTCCGGGCGGCCTGGCACTGCTGTCGCTTCCCGGGCCCGCTACGCTCTGGGAGTTGCGCGCGGCATGGCGATGCGTCGATGGACGCGAGCACGTGAACCGTTTCCTGTCGCTCGCGCTGATCCTGGCGGCAGCGGAGTCTGCAGGCTTGCAGCTCGAGCGCGTCGAGCGCGAGGAGCGGTTGCAGCGTCATGCCAATGCGCGCGCGGTGGCGCAGGGCTTGCGCGGCATCGGTGCCACCGCGCTCGACGCCGGACGTCCCGCGGGTCTGGCGGGGCGCGCCGTCTGGGCCCGGCTCGAAGCAGCCTATGCGCTGCTCGCCGATGGCGCGGATGGTCTTCCGGCCACCTGGGAATTACTGCGTATCGTCGTGAGGAGACCTTGTGTCTAACGCGTTCTTCGTAACCGGCACCGATACGGGCGCCGGCAAGACCCTGGTCACCGCTGGACTGCTGCATGCGGCTGCTGCGCGGGGCCTGCGTTCCATCGGCCTGAAGCCCCTGGCGAGCGGATCGGCGCGTACTGCCCATGGCGAGCTGCACAACGAAGATGCGCTCATGCTGCAGCAGGCCGCCAGCGTGCCGCTCGCCTATGCAGACGTGAACGCCTTGTCGCTGGAGCCGGCAATCGCGCCGCATCTGGCCGCTGTCGAAGGCGGTCTGCAACTTGATGTCCGTTTGCTCGCAGCCCACTGCCGGGCCCAGCTGCTGCGTCCACATGATCTGTTGCTGGTAGAGGGCGCGGGTGGGTGGCGGGTGCCGCTCAATGACCACGAGACCCTCGCCGATCTTGCCTGTCTGCTGGGGCTGCCAGTGATCCTCGTGGTGGGGATGCGGCTCGGCTGCGTGAATCATGCCTTGCTCAGCGCCGAGGCGATCGCGCGGGATGGGCTGACGCTGGCGGGCTGGGTTGCGACCCAGACCGACCCCGGCATGGCGAGGGTGGAGCAGAACTTCGACACGCTGCAGATGCGTATTCCCGCGCCATGCCTTGGCTTTATCGGCTACCGCGCCGGCATCGGCTTCCATGACGCAGCGCAAAGTCTGGATATCGGGCGTCTGCTGGCCGGCTGAGGTACGTGCTATCCTCAGATGGTGAAGTGCCTGATCGTTGCGATCGGAGGGCAACCATGGCGATCAACTCGATTTCCCTTGCGGGCATGTCCGCCCTGCGTGACAGCGTTGTCCGTGCTCAGGATGCCGCCACCAAGGTAGCGCAGGCCGGTGAGCCCGAAGACCAGACGACGATCATCGAGTCCCTGCTGGAATTGCAGCAGGCCAAGCAGGATACCCGCCTTGCCGCCCGGATCGTTGACGCCGGGGACAGCATGGTCGGTACCCTGATCGACACGCTTGCCTGAGAGCCGCGAGGTCCATTCTGTGTCCGGCATCAGCGGGATTCCTCCGCTCCCGGTAACCCCCACCTACGATCCTCTTGGTCGCGCCATGACCGAGGAGCAGAAAGCCCGCCTCCAGGAGTTGCCCTCTGCGCCTGTCGAGGAGCCGGTTGCCAAGGAGCGGCTCAACGACCGCCGCCGCGAGGGCAAGCCCGGTCGCAACAAGGACGACCCCGGCGACGACGAGGGCCCCGGCCAGATCATCGACAGCTACGCCTGAGCGCCAGAACCGGCCCAAAGCCGCTGCCGCGACGTATCCTCACGATCGAGCACTAAGCCTTTTCCAGGAGGTACCGGATGTTGTCCTATAAGGCGCCCTTGCGCGATATGCGTTTCGTGCGCGAGGAATTGCTCGACTTTCCGGGCCTCTACGCGAGCCTCCCGGGTTTCGGGGATTTCCCTCCTGATCTCATCAACCAGGTGCTAGAGGAGGCCGCCCGCTTCTGCGAGGACGTGCTCGCGCCGCTCTACCGCAGCGGTGATGAGGAAGGCTGCACCTGGACCCCCGAAGGGGTAAAGACGCCAGCGGGCTTCCGCGAGGCCTATCGTCAGTACGTCGACGGCGGCTGGGCCACGCTCAGCTCCGCACCCGAGTACGGCGGGCAGGGGCTGCCGGCCTCGGTGGGGCTGTTCTTCGAGGACATGATGGGCACTGCCAACTGGGCCTGGGCCATGTACCCGGGGCTCTCGCACGGCGCGGTGCGCACCCTGAAGACCCACGGCACCGCCGAAGAAAAAGCCACCTATCTGGGCAAGCTGGTGAGCGGCGAGTGGACCGGCACCATGTGCCTCACCGAATCCCATTGCGGCAGCGACCTTGGCCAGCTGCGCACCCGCGCCGAGCCACTTGCAGACGGCAGCTACGCCATCACCGGCACCAAGATCTTCATCTCCTCCGGCGACCACGACCTCGCCGAGAACATCATCCATATCGTGCTCGCCAGGCTCCCCGACGCGCCCCCGGGCACCAAAGGCATCTCGCTCTTCCTGGTCCCCAAGAAAATCCCGCAAGCCGATGGCAGCCTGGCGTCCAACACCCTTGGTTGCGGCGCCATCGAGCACAAGATGGGCATCAACGGCTCGGCCACCTGCGTGATGAATTTCGATGGTGCCACGGGATTCCTGATCGGCGAGCCCAACCGCGGCCTGCACCACATGTTCACCTTCATGAACGCCGCGCGCCTCGGCACCGCGATGCAGGGGCTGGCGGCTTGCGAGCTCTCCTGGCAGGGCGCGCGTGACTACGCCTTCGAGCGGCTGCAGGGGCGCTCGCTCTCCGGCGCGAAAAATCCCGCGGGCCCCGCAGATCCGTTGATCGTGCACCCCAACATCCGTCGCCTGCTGCTCACCCAGCGCGCCTTTGCCGAGGGCAGTCGCGCGTTCCTGTACTGGCTTTGTCGGCAGGTCGACATCATGGATCGCTCGCCCGATGCCGCAGCCTGCAAGGCGGCCGAAGACCTGATGGCCTTGCTCACGCCGGTAGCCAAGGCCTTCGTGACGGAGGTGGGCTACGAGGCGGCGAACATGGGTATGCAGGTGCTGGGTGGGCATGGCTATGTGCGCGCCAACGGCATGGAGCAGATCGTGCGCGACACGCGGATCGCGCTGCTCTACGAGGGCACCAGCGCCATCCAGTCGCTCGATCTGCTGGGTCGCAAGGTGATGGGCAGCGGCGGCGCCCTGCTCAAGTCCTACCAGTCACAGATCGATGCCTTCTGCGCCGCGCAGGATGGCCGCGAGGACATGGCCGCCTTCGTGCAGGCCCTGCGTGCCACCAGTGCGCGGCTCGAGGGCCTTACCCTGAAGATCGCCGAGGCTGCCATGAAGAACGCCGAGGAAGCCGATGCCGCGGCCTTCGAGTACCTGATGCTGCTCGGTTACCTGGTGCTTGCCCACATGTGGGCATGGATGGCGCGCGTGGCTGCCGACGCACTCGCTGCCGGCAGCACCGAGACGGATTTCTACACCGCGAAGCTCGAGACCGCGCGCTTCTATTTCCAGCGCGTGCTGCCGCGCATCGAGAGCCTGGCGCTCTGCGTGGAAGCCGGTGGCGGCTCCATCATCGCCATTCCCCAGAACCACTTTGCCGCCTGAGGTGTGCCATGCGACGTGAAGACGAGATAAGCGAAGAAGACCGCGCCCGCGTGGCCAGCGTGATCAGCACCGGTATCCACTCGGTGGAGCGCAAGCCTTTCCGGCCGTTCTACATGATGATCATGTTGCTGACGGTTATCACGCTGCTCAGCGTGACCGCCGTGGTGATCGAGAAGATGTATATCCCCTGAGGGGGAATTTGATTACAATCGCGCCGCCTTGGCAGTGCCCGGCCAACGGTCTTCGGAGTGTAGCTCAGCATGGTAGAGCACCGCCTTCGGGAGGCGGGGGTCGAAGGTTCGAATCCTTTCACTCCGACCAATTCGATCACGCGTTTTCAGCTTGTTTTCTGCGGGCGGATTCCTTTGATAAATCCGGGTGCAGCGCCTGCGTCCGTCATCACTCGTGACGAATCTGAAAAGACGGAACGCCCCATGCGGGCTTTCTGGATTCGGCCGGTTTTTCGGATTTCTCTGAGCGTCTGAAAAACGCACCGGAGATTAATTGGGCTCAAGCAGTCAATAAAAACCCCCAGCCGAGACCGGCTAGGGGTTTTTTGTTGGTGGCGGACGATTGACCAAGTGCTGACTGGTCTCCCGAGCTTATGGGCACTTCTGCGGGCGTGAGCGGGTGCAATCAGGCTTTTCGTTTCAGCCGCTCGACTTCGGCGTGGAAGGCCGGGGTCAGGTCCGCGATCAAGGATTCGATGTCGCGCACCTGATGTTGAACCGTCAGCACAGCGATGCCGAGCGGCACGAGGTCGTAGATCACGAAGTGCTGCCGCGCTGGAATCATCAGAAACGGCGCCGAACGGTACTGCCGCAAGCGGCCCTTCTCCGGGTTGGCGGCAGCAACGCCCATGACCGCGTACAGATCGGCGAGGTACTGGTCGGCAACGTCTTCGCCCCATTCACGGCGCGACCGCGTGTGGATGCGGCGCAAATCCAGCGCCGCATTCCGGGTCAGCAGGAACGTGGTGGGTGATGGCACGTCATTTCCAGCCATCGGCTTCCTTGCGGTCGAGCACCGCCATGTCGGCCTTGAAGTCGCCGCTGGACGCAAAGACGCGGCCTGCCGCCAAGTCTCGGTACCCGGCAAGGATGGCGTCCTGCACAAACTGGCCGTCACGCCGTTCCATGTCGCGGCGAATCAGGTCGCGCACGTATTCGCTGGGCGTTTCGTAAAGCCCCGCTTCGCCGACCATTCGATCCACGAATTCAGCCAAGGGTTGCGACAGGCGGGCATTGATGCGTTCAGACATAGGAACCTCCCGGAGCGATCAGATAGTAGAAGTGTCGCACTGATGCCGCCATTTGTCGCAAATATTGCGCACACAGAAGACGAGTGCAGTGCTGGCACCTAATTTCACTCATTTCGCCTCGAGGAATCACGGGCAAGCCGTTGTCACGGACAAAATTTCGCTGATTTCGCCAAGTTCGCGCTGCTCCTCGATGCGATACCCCATCGCCCGGTAGCCTCGTTGCCGCTTGTCCCACATCCGCAGCAGGGCTGGATGGCCGGTGTCGACGAAGTCGATGATCCGCACGTCGGTCTTGCTGGCGTGCTCGCGGTGCAGGCGCCCGGCGTACTGCTGCAGCGTGCCCTTCCAGGACACCGGCATCGCGAGGACCAGTGTGTCGAGTGGCGGGTGATCGAAGCCCTCGCCAACCAGCTTGCCGGTGGACAGAAGGACGCGCGGCGCGTCGGGCGGTAGTGCGTCCAGGTCTGCGACCAGCGTCGCTCGCTGCTTCCTGGACATTCGTCCGTGCAAGACGAACGGGGCCGGATGCAGGCTGTCGAGCTCCGTCTTGATGGCATCGAGGTGTTCTGTGCGTTCTGTCAGGACCAGCACCTTGCGCCCCTGCGCGACTGCATCGCGCACATCGGCGGCGATGGCAGCTGTTCGGGCTGGATCGTTGGCGAGGTGCCGGAATACGTCCTGAATGCCGGCCTCGGTCGGCAGATCGATCCGTGCGTTCCGGGAGTGCGGTATGACTGCCAGATCGTGCGGTGCCCCGGCCGGCGTGGCCGCCGTGTGGCGGATCGGCCCGCACTGCATGAAGATGATCGGCTGCTGCCCGTCGCGGCGGATCGGTG
>CAJADV010000239.1 GCA_903938575.1 uncultured Gammaproteobacteria bacterium | reverse complement strand
GGTGATGCCCAGGCATTGCTGCCGGGCATGAGCGGTTCGGCCATCTTCCCTCCTCAGCCACCGCATGACTGAGCCCGCCGGAGACAGCGCCCGCGCATTACGCGAGCTGGTGGCGTTGCTGCAGCTCGAGCGCCTCGCCCGCAGCGCGCGCGCCCGCGATGAACTCGCCTTTCTCATCGTGAACGATGGCCGGCGCGCCGTTGGTTTTGACCAGGCCGCGCTGATGGTCGAGGGCATCGGCGGGAGCCTTGGCCTGCGCGCGATCACCGGTGTTTCACGCCACGCGTCTGATTCTCCGCATGTGCAGAACCTCGAGCGGCTGCTGAACCGCTGCCGCGCCGCGCTGCCTGCGGAGGAGCCGGGGCTGATCGGGCGTGAGGCCTGCGTGGATGCCGCCGCTGACTGGGATGCGCTGGCGCCCGCCAACGCCTTGTGGGTGCCGCTGATCGCGCCTGCGGGAAAGTGCATCGGCGGGCTGTGGTTGACGCGCGAGGCGTCTTGGCGCCAGTCCGAATTGATGCAGCTCGGATTTCTCGCGCATGCCTTTGCGCATGCGTGGGAGGCGCTTGTTCCCCGTAGCGCCTCGCCCCGCCGGTTCTTCGAGCGGCTGCTGGCGCGACGCTACCTGCCGCGTTTTGCGCTGGCGCTGCTGGTGGTGCTGGTGTTTCCGCTGCGCCAGAGCGCCGTTGCACCCGCAGAGATCGCCGCCCGTAACCCGCAGGTGGTCAGTCCGCCGGTCGAGGGCGTGATCGAGAGCATCGCCGTGCAGCCCAACGACAGCGTGCGCAAGGGTCAGCTGCTGTTCAGTCTGGATCCGCGCCTGATCCGCAATCGCCATGAGGTGGCGCAGAAATCGCTGGAGGTGGCGCGTGCCGATTACGCCCGCGCTGCGCAGAAGGCTTTTTCGGATCCCGCGAGCAAGTCCGAGTTCACTGTACTGAAGGCCGTGGTCGAGCAGCGCCAGGCCGAGGTGCAGTACACCGCCGAGCTGCTGGAGCGCATCCAGGTGCGCGCCCCTGTTGATGGCGTAGTGGCGTTCTCCGATGCCAGCGACTGGCTCGGGCGTCCGGTGCGCGTGGGCGAGAAGATCATGATCGTGGCCGATCCCCGTGAGGTCGAGCTGGTGGTGTGGCTGCCGGTGGACGAGGCCATCACGCTCGCACCCGGGGCGGCGATCACGGCGTTCCTCACCACCGATCCCACCCGCACCTTCGACGCCACGCTGCGCCTCGCGAGCTACACCGCGGAGAAGAGCCAGGACCAGGTCCTGTCCTATCGCATACGCGCCACCTTCGAGCCTGGCACCGGCGAGCTGCCGCGCATCGGGCTGCAGGCCAGCGCCAAGATTTACGGCGAGCGCGTGACGCTGTTTTACTACATTTTCCGCCGTCCGATCGCGCTGGCGCGTCGCTGGCTCGGACTGTGAACCCGGAACCCGGCGAAGAGCGGCTGCTCCCGCTGCGCAAGGATCTTGGGCTGCATCCGGCGCCGCCCGCGCCCGACGGCTCTCCGCAGTGGACCATCGCCGATCCGCTCACGCATACCTTTTACCGGATCGGTTGGTCCGAGTTCGCGCTGCTCTCGCGCTGGCAGGCGGGCGAGAGCCCCGCCGCGCTCTGCGCGCGTGTGAATGCCGAGTACGGGCTCGGGCTCGGCGATGAGGACGTGGCGGCGTTGCAGGCGTTCCTGTTGCAGCACGAGATGCTCGGTGTCTCCCAGCCGGCGTGGACCGCCGAACTGCTGGCGCGGCGGCGCAGGGCCGATGCCTGGGGCCTCCATACATTGCTGCACGGTTATCTGTTTTTCCGTGTTCCGCTGCTGCGCCCGGACCGGCTTTTAACGGCTTTGCTGCCGCTCGCGCGCCGCCTGGTCTCGGATGCGCTCCTTAAAATCTACGCGATCTGCGCTCTGCTCGGCATCTTCCTCGTGCTCCGTCGCTGGGACAGTTTCGCCGCGAGCGTGGTCGACACGTTGACGCCCGCCGGCATTGCCGGCTACGCGCTCACACTCGCGCTGGTCAAGGTGGCGCATGAGTTCGGGCACGCCTTCACGGCGCGCCATGCCGGCTTGCGGGTGCCGACGATGGGCGTGGCTTTCATTCTCGCGTGGCCCGTGCTCTACACGGATACCACGGACGCCTGGAAGCTCGCTTCGCGCCGCGCGCGACTGGCGGTAACCGGTGCGGGCATGCTGGT
>CAJADV010000238.1 GCA_903938575.1 uncultured Gammaproteobacteria bacterium | reverse complement strand
GTGCTATGCCGTTGCCGAACTGCAGCAGGTCCCGGCGCGTCGAGGTGTCATCGTCTTGCAGCAGGTCGCGGCCGTCGCCGCGCTGGAATTCGTAGGTATCAGCGCCCTTGCCGCCCTGTAGCGTGTCGTTGCCCGTGCCGCCCGCCAGCACATCCTCGCCGGCGCCGCCACGCAGCAGGTCGGCCCCGCCCGCGCCACGCAACGTGTCGTTGCCACCGAGTGCGTCCAGCGTATCGGCGAGCTCGGTCCCGGCAAGCGACCAGTTGCCGTTGGTGCCCCGGGACGCAAGATCCAGCAAGGTGCTGCGCGACCAGCTCGCGCCATCGGCGAAGCGCAGTTCGTCGACGTGATAGCCGATGTCCTTGCCCTTCAGCACGAAATGCTTGCCCACCGTGATCGAGTCGCCGCTGTCGGGCAGGGCGAGGATCAGCTCATCACCGCTGCGCGTGATGCGCACATCGGAGGCGCTGATTCCGGTGCCGAGCAGGATGCGATCCCAGCGCGCAGTGCTCTTGTCGGCATCGAGGATACGGTCGTTGCCGCTGCCGGTGCCGAAGCGGTAATCGTCGCTGCCGGCGCCTCCGGCCAGCGCGTCGTTACCGGCGCCGCCGTCCAGCACATCGTTGCCGGCGCCACCCGCGAGGGTGTCCGCGCCACTGCCACCGAAGAGCAGGTCGTTGCCGTCGGCGCCGAGCAGCGTGTCATCGCCGCCCATGCCGTTCACCGTGTCGTTGCCGGTGGCAGCATCGATGGCATCGCCCAGGGTGTCGGAGCCGGTGATGCTGTCATCGCCCGCCGTGACCTGCGCGAGGATCAGGGTCTCGACCAGTTTGCGCTCTACGGCATCGAGCCGGTACTCGGCGCCGCTGCTGTCGTGGATACGCAGTTGCTGGTGGCCGCTGCTGAAGTAATCGAGCACCGTCAGGCGGTCGGTGGTGTTCGGCAGGAAGAGGCTCAGGCTGTCCCCCGTGCGCTCGGCGCGCAGATCACCCCAGACGGCGCCGTTCAGGTCGAGGATGTCGGCGGGGAAGGGCAGACCGTTCTCGGTCCAGAAGAGGCGGTCGGGGCGCGCCCATACGGTGTCATGTCCGTAACCGCGCCCCCACACGTAGTGATCGACCAGCCCCACATTGGGGTTGGGATCATCGCCACCGCGCAGGAAATCATCGCCCGCGCCGCCGTCCAGCGTGTCGGCTCCGGCCCCGCCCAGCAGCGAATCGCGCCCGGCACCACCCAGCAGGGCGTCATTGCCATCGGCCCCCCAGAGGATGTCATCGCCTCCTTGCCCGTTAAGGCTGTCGGCAGCACTGCCGCCCTCGAGCAGATCGCTGCCGGCATCGGCGATGCGCAGCGCGGCCGCAGTGTCGCTCCAGCGCAGCACCGTTGCGGGCGAGTCCTCGAAGCGGATTTCGTCGATCGTCGAGTCGAACAGCCAGGGATCAGCGGGCCCCTGCAGCCGCACGCTGCCGTCGCCGATGCGGTAGAGCACATCGACGTTCTGCTCGAAAAAATTGACGCTGCCGAGCGCACCGGTCGGGTTGCGCAGTTCGAGCCCCGTGACGAGTTCTGCCGGCGCGATGCCGGCCCCGAAGCGCAGCACGTCGACCGAAGCCCCACCGGTCGTCTGG
>CAJADV010000237.1 GCA_903938575.1 uncultured Gammaproteobacteria bacterium | reverse complement strand
CCGCCGCAAGGCCGGTATCTACGGGGATGATCGACTGCAGGGCCGCGCGCGTCTTGCGCAGGTCAGTGTTGTGGTAGGCGTCCAGGACCGGCTGATCGTTCATGGCCGAGTGGATGGTGGTGATGACCCCGGTCTCGACACCGAAGGCCCGCTCCAGCACGTCGATGACGGGCACGATGCAGTTGGTGGTGCAGGAGGCCGCCGATATCACGCTCTGGCCAGCGCCCAACCCGTGGTGGTTGATACCGAAGACCACGGTGGCATCGACGTCGGCATCGGCGGGCTGGGAGAAGATCACCCGCTTCGCGCCCCGGCGCAGATGCTCCAGGGCGCGGGCACGGGAGCTGAAGGTTCCGGTGCATTCGAAGATCAGATCCGCGCCAACGGCGCCCCAGTCGAGGGCTTCGAGGGCGGAGTGATGACTCACCCTCAGGCTTCGCCCGTCGATACGGAGTTCGCCCTCGGTGCTCTCGATCCGGCCCGGGAAGCGCCCGTGCGTGGAGTCATAACGGCTCAGGTAGGCCATGGTCTCGAGGTTGGCGATCTCGTTGATGGCCACGATCTCGAGCCGGTCACCGAGCGATCGCTCGTGGGCCGCACGGAGCAGGCAGCGTCCGATGCGTCCGTAGCCGTTGATCGCGGCGCGCATCTCAGAGGCTCACTGTGGGGAAGGATCGGGGCACGGGGGTAACCTCGCAGCGCGCGGTTGCAGGAACAAACTATTGTGGCCGAGCAGTGACAGCAGGCGGAACCGCAGGCCCCTGCTTCGGTAATCCTTCGCTGAAATCTATATCGAATCTTTTTGATATAGACCGGCGCCGCTGCTAGAGTCCGCTCATGACGCTTGCTGCGACTCCAATCGGGCTCCCCGAGGCCTTCGATGCGCTGGCCCGCCTGTACAAGGCGGCCGCAGATCCGCTGCGTCTCGAGATCTTGGGCGCACTCCGGCAGGACTCCTACGGGGTGCTGGAGCTCTGCCGGATCTTTGGCGTTCGCCAGCCGGCACTCAGTCATCACCTGAAGGTACTGGCCGATGCCGGTCTGGTCGGGCGACGGCGCGAAGGCACCTCGATTTTTTACCACCGCAGCTCTGCGGTAACGTTGGAGCCCGCTGCGCAGGCGCTGATGGCGGCCGCTGATGCGATCAGCCTGCGCGAAGACACCGCGCTCGGCATCGCCGGCATCCGCCGCGAGCGGGCCGATAGCTCCCGCGCATTCTTTGCCGACAACGTGTCCAAATTCCGCGAGCAGCAGGAGCTGATTGCGCCGCCCGCGCAGTATCAGGGGGCGGTGATTGAACTGCTGCAGGCGCAACAGCCCGCGCGCGTGGCAACCGCGCTCGAGCTGGGCCCGGGCGACGGCTGGCTGCTGCCGCTGCTCTCGGCGCAGGCCTCCCGCGTCATCGGCATCGACAATTCGCCCGAAATGCTCGCCCAGGCGCGCAGCACCTGCGCGGCGCACGGTCTGGGCAATGTGGAACTGCTGGCGGGCGACGGCGCCGCGGCGGGCGCGCTTGCCGGCTCCGTCGATCTGGCGGTCTGCAACATGGTGTTGCATCACACCGCATCGCCGGCCGGGATCCTCGCGCAACTGGCTGAGGCGCTGGTGCCGGGGGGTTCGCTTCTGCTAACCGATCTCTGCACGCACGATCAGGCCTGGGCGCGCGAGGCCTGCGGCGATCTCTGGTTAGGCTTTGCCCCCACCGATCTCGCGGCCTGGGCCGCACTCGCCGGGCTGATCGAGCAACACAGCCTCTATCTCGCACTGCGCAACGGCTTCCGCGTGCAGCTGCACATTTTCCAAAAACCCAAGGAACAGGTGTTCCCATGAGCGAATATTCGATCTTCACCTCCGAGTCGGTCTCGGAGGGTCACCCCGACAAGATGGCCGACCAGATCTCCGATGCCGTACTCGATGCGATCATCAAGGATGACCCGCACGCGCGTGTTGCCGTGGAGACACTGGTCAAGACCGGCATGGCGATAGTCGCCGGCGAGGTAACCACCAGCACCTATGTGGAGCTCGAGGACCTGATCCGGCAAGTCATCGTCGATATCGGCTATGACAGCTCCGCGCTCGGTTTCGACGGCCGCTCCTGCGCCGTGCTGAATGCGATCGGCAAGCAGTCGCGCGACATCGCGCAAGGCGTCGATTCGGCGGAAAACAAGGAACAGGGCGCCGGGGATCAGGGCCTGATGTTCGGCTACGCCAGCAACGAGACCAGCGTACTGATGCCAGCGCCGATCACCTACGCACACCGCCTGGTCGAGCGTCAGGCGCAGCTGCGCAAGGACCGCACGCTGCCGTGGCTGCGCCCCGATGCCAAGAGCCAGGTAACGCTGCGCTACGAGAACGGTCGCCCGGTGGCGGTGGATGCCGTGGTGCTCTCGACGCAGCACGACGACGATGTGTCCAACGAGACCATCCGCGAAGCCGTGATCGAAATGATCATCCGCCACGTACTCCCCGCGGAATGGCTGCATGCCGACACCAAGATCCACGTGAACCCCACCGGGCGTTTCGTGATCGGTGGCCCCATGGGGGACTGCGGACTGACCGGACGCAAGATCATTGTCGACAGTTATGGCGGCATGGCACGCCACGGCGGCGGTGCCTTCTCGGGCAAGGATCCCTCGAAGGTGGATCGCTCGGCGGCGTACGCGGCGCGTTACGTGGCCAAGAACATCGTT
>CAJADV010000236.1 GCA_903938575.1 uncultured Gammaproteobacteria bacterium | reverse complement strand
CTGCGGCTTTACGTGAACGTTCCCCAGGCCCGTCTGGGCGGCATCGCCGACGGTACTGAGGCAGTTCTCACTGTGCCGGAGCGCCCTGATCAGCGCTACGCGGCCACGGTTGAGTCGATGTCCGGCGCGGTTGATTCCGCTTCGGGCAGTTCGCTGGTGCAATTGATCATCGACAATGCCGCGGGGGAACTGTTGCCCGGCGGATTCGCCACCGTCAGCCTGACATTGCGCGCCAACGCGAGTGCGCTCGGCGTGCCAGCGAGTGCGCTCATTTTTGACCAGTCGGGGCTTCGCGTGGCGACCGTCGGTGCCGGTGATGTCGTGGCCATGAAGACGGTCACGATCCTGCGCGACCTGGGTCGTACGGTGGTGATCGGCTCCGGGCTGGAGCCGGGCGACCGCGTGATCGAGAATCCACCGGACGGTATCGATGATGGCGCGGTGGTGGACCCCGCCGAAGGGTAGACGCGCGCCACGCGGGCGGACGATTCCGGAGCGCCTCTGGCATGCCCTTGCGGGCATTGTCCGTTGCCGCGAAGACGCGCAAGCGGGGCTCGTGAACGGCTAGACTGTGCACCGTCCCGAACCCAATCATTCAAATAAGGACGCTCCGACGATGCTCGCCAAGACCGCCCTGATGTTGCTCGCGACTTTGCTGCTCGCGGGCGCCGGTGTTCTCCGCGCCGACTCCTCCGCCGGGGCCGGCGAGCAATGGCCCGTCTGGGGGGGCGATGCCGGTGCCACGCATTTCTCCCGGCTCACCGACATCACGCCGCAGAACGTCGCCTCGCTGCAGGTCGCGTGGACGCATCGCAGCGGGGATTTTGCTGACGCCAGCGGCCGGACGCGGGCCACATCCGTCGAAGTCACGCCGCTCGCCGTGAACGGGTATATCTACTACTGCACGCCGTTCCAGCGTGTCTTCGCACTCGATCCCGAGACCGGCACCGAGGTCTGGCATTTCGATCCAGAACTGAAGGAAAAGAAAGGCGAGGGGCCATACCCGCTCAACTGCCGCGGCGTGAGTTACTGGGAAGACAGTGCGGCCGTGGCCGGGCAAGCCTGCGCCAAGCGGATCTTCTACGGCACCTCGGACGCCGAACTGATCGCCGTCGACGCCGACACCGGCAAGACCTGCGAGGGCTTTGGCAGCGCCGGTCGCATCGACCTTCGCAAGGACATGGGCAAGGTCCGCAGCTGGGGCTACTACCCCACATCCCCACCCATGGTCATGCGCGACCGCGTGGTGATCAACGGCTTCGTGGCCGACAACCTGGAGGTCAACTCCGCCCCGGGTGTGGTGCGCGCCTTCGATGCCCGCACCGGCGCACTCGCCTGGGCATGGGACCCGGTGCCCCCCGACTGGAAACCCGGCCCGGCCTATGAGCCCAAGGGCGTCTACCAGCAGGGCGCGCCGAACAGCTGGTCGATCATCACGGGCGATCACGAACGTGGCCTGATCTTCGTGCCTACCGGCAATCCGGGGCCTGATCTCTACGGCGGCGAGCGTCATGGCATCGACTACTACGGCAGCTCCACCGTGGCGTTGGCGATCGAGACCGGGCAGGTCGCGTGGCATTTCCAGTCGGTGCATCACGACGTCTGGGACTACGACACGCCGGCCCCGCCCACGCTGTTCCAGATTCCGGGTGTGGGTGGCGGCGCACCGGCCGTGGCTCAGAGCACCAAGATGGGCCACATCTTCCTGCTGAACCGCGAGACCGGCGTGCCGCTCTATCCGGTGGAGGAGCGCCCGGTGCCGCAGGGCGGCGTGCCCGGCGAGACGCTCTCGCCGACGCAGCCATTTCCCACGCATCCCTTGCCGCTGCACGCGAGCGAGATCAGCCCCGAGACCGCCCACGGATTCACCCCCATCGACCGCTGGGACTGCGCGCGCCAGATCGCCAAGCTGCGCTGGGACGGCCCTTTCACGCCGCCTTCGCTCGGTGGCTCGATCGGTTACCCGCATACCAGTGGCGGGATGAACTGGGGCGGTGTGGCCATCGACCCCGAGCGCGGCATCCTGATCGTCAACCAGACGCAGATGGCGCAGGTGAACAAGCTCGTGCCGCGTGAAGAAGCCAAAAGCATCGACCGCGCGAAGATGCAGTACCCCAACGAGCTCTACGAGATGACGGGCACGCCCTACGTGCTGGTGCGCACCGGGCTCAGCTCGTTCCTTGGCGCACCTTGCAGCCCCACGCCCTGGGGAACGCTGACGGCAGTCGACCTGAAGAGCGGCGCGGTGAAGTGGCAGATTCCCTTCGGCACGTTGGAGGAACTGGCGAGCTGGCCGGTGACTGCACTTTTCACCGATACCGGCGCCCCGAATTTTGGCGGCGGCATGGCCACGTCCACGGGGCTGTATTTCATTGGCGCCAGCATGGACGGCTACTTCCACGCCTACTCCACGGAGTCGGGCGAGGAATTGTGGAAGACCAAGCTGCCCTTCGGTGGCCACTCGGTGCCGATGAGTTTCCGTGGCAAATCGGGCGCGCAGTACGTGCTGGTCTCGGCCGGCGGCAACGTGTTCACGCGGATGGGTGCGGATCTGGTGGCTTTCCGTCTCCCCGCCAAGTAATCGGGGAGGCAGTCGCGGCGCCCGGCCCCGTTGTCGCGGCGCGCGAAGGGAAGTAGTCTTTGGGTCGTCTGTCGACCATAAGAATGTGAACGATGCTATCCCTCTCGGCCGCCGAGGCGAGGGCCAAGCTGTACCGGCTCGTTGAAGACGCCTCTCACTCCAGCCAACCCGTGGCCATCGCGGGTAATCGCGGGCATGCCGTGCTCGTGCTCGTGCCCGCAGCCCATTGGCATGCCATCCAGGAAACGCTCGCGTTGCTCGCCGTACCTGGCATGCTCGAGTCCATCCGCGAGGGGCTCGCTACGCCGGTCGAGACCTGCGCCAGGTCCTTAGACTGGTGAGTTGGGATCTCGTTTTTACCCCTCAGGCGATCACCGACGCGCGGCGGATCGTGGCAGCCGGCCTTAAACCGCGGGTCTTCGAACTCTTCGCCGTCCTGCGGTCGGGTCCCTTGCAAGCCCATGTGCCCCTGGATGCGCTGGTGGGCGAGATGTCCGGGGTCTGCTCCCGGCCTATAAACGCCCGCCACCGCCTGATCTACCAAGTGATGCCCTACGGGCGGGTGGTCAAGGTCCTGCGCATGTGGACCGAGGGCCCCGCGGACCACGGGTAGCCAACTCTGCCAGCTACAAAACAGGGGACTTCGAGGGCCGGGGCGGGTAACCTTTGGCTTCACGTCAGGAGAAGTCGTATGGCAAAACCCAGTAAATCCGCCGCCAGCAAGGTCTCTTCAGAGCCCCCGATCCTGCAACAGCATCGCCTGATCGCCGAGCAGACGGCCCAGTTCCTGAACGGCGGTGGCGAGATCCAGCAGATTCCCCGTGGCGTCAGTGGCCAGCCCAAGTTGGGCGGCCCTTCCCTGAAGCCCGCCGGTACCTGAATCCCCGCTGTTTCCCTGCCGTGAGTCTGGCCACCCGTCGTCTCCCGGTTCTCGACAGCCATGTGTCCTGGTATGAGGCCGGTCAGGGAGCCCCGCTGCTCTTCTTGCACGGCAACCCTACGTCGTCCTATCTCTGGCGCAACATCATTCCCGTCCTGGCTCCGCTGGGGCGCTGCATTGCCCCCGACCTGATCGGCTTCGGTGACTCGGGTCGCCTGCCGGGCGCGGGCAACATCCGTTACGGGCTCGATACCCAGAGGGCCTATCTGGATGCTTTTCTCGAGGCACTCGACATCCGCGAGCACCTCACGCTGGTGATCCACGACTGGGGTTCGGTCGTCGGCTTCGACTGGGCCAACCGCCACCGCGAGGCCGTCCGCGGCATCGCCTACATGGAAGCCATCGTGCGGCCCGTCTCGGCGGAGGATCTGGGTGAGCAGACCGTGGCGATGTTCGAGGCCCTGCGCTCACCGGCCGGCGAGCAGCTGATTCTGCAGGAGAACATGTACATCGAGCAGGCGCTGCCAGCGACCGTGCTGCGTGCGCTCGCCCCGGAGGAGATGGCGGCCTACCGCGCACCCTTCGCCGCCCCGGGCGAGGGACGACGCGCCATGCTGGACCTGTGCCGCGAGGTGCCCTTCGACGGCGAGCCGCAGTCGGTGTGGGATGCCGAGGCTGCCTATGCGGCCTGGTTGCCCGAGACAGATTTCCCCAAGCTGTTCGTGAACGCGGAGCCCGGTGCTTTTCTTGTCGGCGACAAACGCGATGCCTGCCGCACCTGGCGCAATCAGGAAGAAGTCACGGTGCCGGGGCTGCATTTCCTGCAGGAAGACTCCCCCGAACTGATCGGGGCCGCGCTGGCCGCGTGGTTCGCGCGGCTGCCGCTTTGATCCCCGAACTCAGGGTGGCGTGACCACGCCCGGCAGGATCACCTCCGGGGCGTAGGCCTTGCGTGCAAAGACCTCGTGTACCAGTGGCTCGAAGGTAGCGAGTGGTTCGCTGGCGTACGTCGGATCGAAGGACTCTTGATCCCAGCGCTCGCAGAATGCCTCGGCAGATGCGTAGTAGGGCGAGTCGCGGTACTGCTCGCGGGCGTTGCGGTCCCAGCCGTAATGGTGCGCGTAGTAGTACATCTGGAAGGCACCGTGGTGCTCGACCGTCCACACCACTTCCTCGCGCAGGAAGGGCCGCAGGACCTCGGCGGCAAAGCGGTCGTGGTTCTGCGGTGCCAGGCCGTCGCCCACGTCGTGCAGCAGCGCTGCCACGACCCAGTCGGTGTCGGCGCCGTCACGCAGCGCGCGGGTGGCTGATTGCAGCGCATGCTCCAGACGCGTGACGCGGTAGCCGGGCAGGGTTTCCTCGCCCTGCATACGCAGTTCGCGCAGCAGTCGCTCGGCGGTACCCGCGTGGTGCGAGTGCTCCAGGTCCTGCAGCAGCAGGTAGTCCTCGCAGCTGCCATCCTTCATGCGGGTGAAGCCCACGGTGGGGGCGGCTTCAGGCGGCATAGCCGGGCTCCTCGCGATCAAGCAGCAGTTTCAGTTCCTCGAAGTGCGCGAACTGCATGGGTGCGTAATGCTCCCAGTCTTGCGCGGTGCGCTCGGCCACCTCCAGCGTCATCTCGCGCAGAGGCTGCCCGGTGGACCAGGCGAGCACCAGCGTCTTGCAGGCGCGCTCGAGGAAGTACATCAGGTCGAAGGCTTCGGCCACCGTGGGTGCGGCCACCAGCACGCCGTGGTTCACCATCATCAGGACATTGCGGTTGCCGAGTTCCGCCGCGAGGCGGTCGCCTTCGGCCGTGGAAGTGGCCATGCCTTCGAAGCCGTAGTCGTAAGCCATGCGGTGGAAGAAACGCGCGGTGTTCTGATCGATGGGGACTATCCGCGGGTTCGCCAGCCCGGCCACCGCGGTGGCATAGGGCGGGTGCAGGTGCAGCACGCAGCGCGCCTGTGGCAGCAGCGCGTGGATGCGTCCGTGGATGCACCATGCTGTTTCATCCGGGGCGTCCGCGCGCTGCATGGTGGTGGCGTCATCGGCGTCGAGCAGCATCAGGTTCGAGGCCGTCAGGTGCGAGAAATGCCGCCAGCGCGGATTCATCAGGAAACGTTTGCCGTCGCCCGATACCGCAACGCTGAAATGGTTCCCGACGCCTTCGTGCCAGCCGTGACGAACCGCCAGGCGGAAGGCCGCGGCGAGGTCGATGCGCAACTGGCGCTCGGTGGTGTCCGTAGTGGCGCTGGGCATGCCGTGGCTCATGTGGGTGGTGTGGCGCTGCTGTCCTGCGTTGGCGCGGGTGCGGGCTGCGTTACGGGTGCAGGTTGGGTGGCGGCAGGTGTGGTGACCGGCGCGGCGGCCGCGGGAACGGTTTCGGCTGCCGGAGTGGCGGCCGCCGAAGCGGGTGCTGTCACGGTGGCGGCGCTGGTGACGGGTGCCTGCTGCGGGGCCGGCGATATCGGTTGCGCTGCCGATGCTGCAGCCGGCGTCGACGCTGGCGCTGCGGTCGGAGTCGATGCTGGCACTGCTGCCGGGCTCGACGCGGGCGTTGCGGTCGGGATGGACGCTGGCGCTGCGGTAACGGCCGTTGGCGCGGGGGTGGTGGCTGGTGGCGGAGCATTCGATGGCGCCGCGACACTGAAGCCCTGCACCGGGCCGGGTGCGGCCGCTGGCGTTGCAGCAGACGCAGTGGCGGCAGGCTCTGCAACAGCAGGGGAGCCAGAAGCAGCGCCCGCCGATGCGGCAGGCAGGGCGGGACCAGGTTCTGGCGCGATGGTGACGGGTGCCACGGGGCCAGGCTCGGGAGCGATATCGGCTTCCGGCGCGCCTTTGGCGGGCTCTGTCGCCGCGGGCTCGGATTCGGGGCGGGTTTCCATCTCCTGCAGCACATGCCCTACCGCGGCGAAGAAACGGGCGTAGAAAGCCTTGTCCTCGATGGTTTCCTCGGCGATTTTCACCAGGGAGTCGGCGCTCTGCCCGAAGGGCAGCGAGATCGAGCCCACCGCGCTGATACCCACGCTCGCGGAGTTGCCGCTTTTCTTCAGGTCATAGGTGCTCAGCACGCCATTGGTGTAGAGCGTGCTGCCCTTGCGGTCGGGAACGCAGACCACGTTCATCTCGATGAAGGTGTTCAGGTTGTCGGCGCTGCGATAGGCCTTGCGACCCTTGACCTGCTCGCCTGCCGCGCTGTCGATCAAATAGCCCTGGCCGAGCAGCGAGCGTCGCGCGCTCTCGCAGGCGACCGTCACCGTGTCGTCGACTTTCAGCTTGAAAGGGCTGTCGGTGGCGAAGCTTTCCCCGGTGTACACGGCTTCGTTGCCGCAGCCTGCGAGCAGGACGGCAAGGCAGGTGATCAGGGCGAGATGGGTAGCGTGTTTCATGGCGGGCAGTGCGCACGCGGCCTGTGTGATCGTAGGCGCTCACAGAATACACCGAAATCCCTCGGCGTCCCGTCGGGGCGCTCAGAGTGTCGAGGAGTGCCAATGACACCCCGCGGCTCGCCCTTGTCTCAGGGCGTATCCAGCCTGAAGAGGTGCTGCGGAGTGCCCACGCCGCGCAGGGCATAGCGACCCCCAGACACCAGTTCGCCCGCCCGCTCTGGCCAGAGGTGGCCGCGGAGGATCCGTTGCCGGTGCGTCGGCGGGCTGGCCTCTCGCGGTGCGCTGCCTTAATCTGCGACTGCTTTCGAGTGCCGCAGCGTAGACCACCAACAAGAGAGCAGCGCATGAGCATGGCCGAACGCGACGATATCGGGCGTGAAGTGCTGCACGGCATGTACCGCCGCGCGGGGTTTGCACCAGTTGATTTCGAGACCTTCCACCGCGAAGAACTGCTGCGCAGGCTAGCAGAGGGTGCGTCTGATGCGGTGCATTGGGACGTGGCCGGTGCCGCGCCGTTCTCGATCGTGTTGCCCGGCGAGCGTGCGTTCAGCTTCATCGCCCGCGAAGACCGGATCGAGGTGCTCCCCGGCATCGCACAGGACGCCGAGACCATCGTCGAGATGAGCGAGGAAGCCTGGATCGACTTCCGCTATGAGATGCGCACGTGGATCGGGCTGCTGTACTCGAACGCGCTGCGCTTTCGCCGTGGCAGTTTCGATACGGGCGACCGCTGGGCGCCGGCGATACGCACGCTCTACTCCGGCCGACCGCTCTACGACTGGCGCCACCTCGATTTCCGGGATCTCGCGGGGCAGCCGCTCGATCTGCACCGGCGCTTCAGTCTGGACGACAGCCGCGAGGAGATGTCGAACTTTCTCGTGCAGACCGGGTACCTCGTGGTGAAGCGCGCCTTCGATCCGGGGCTTGTCGCGCGGCTTTCCAGGGAGCTCGACCGCGTCCGCGACGAGGCCGTGCCCGGTGAGCTCACCTCGTGGTGGGCGGATGACGGCAAGGGAGGGCGATTCCCTTACCGGCTGACCTATCTCTCGGAGAAATCCACCGAGTTCGCGGCGCTCTACGAGAACCCGCGCGTCGTGGAATTGCGTGATCTCGCGAAGGCGAATGCCGTCCCTACCCCTGATCGCATCGAAGGCATTTTGGCTGTGTTGAAGGAGTTCCAGCCGGGCGCCGAGGTGTCAGCGTTCGCGAACCTGCCCTTCCACAACGACTGCGGCTTGGGCGGTTGCCACATCACCTGCCCCTGCGTGCTGGTGGGCGTACAGCTCGACGCCGCGAACGCCGGCAGCTCGCAGCTCCACATGATGGCGGGCAGCTGGGGCAAGTCTTTCCATCCCTTCCCGGATGCAGCGATGCGCGCAAGGCTCCCGATCATCCCGCTCGTGACCGAGCCGGGAGACGCCACGGTGCACATCGGATGCGGGCTGCACGCGGGCCCGGGTCCTACCGGCTCCTCGCGCCGTCGCACGATCTACATCCAGCACTACAGCCCACGCACGCCGGAGATCATCGGCTGGCACGCGGGCTACAACCAGATGATGCCGGGCTATGGCGAGGGGGACATTCCGAATTTCGAGGAGGTGAAGGAAGTCGTGGGGTAGCTGCGGGCTTGATCCGAAAATTCAGACCAATATGCTGGTCTGAATTGAGAAAACAGGGCGAGCCAGTGGACATCAAGGAAGAGATGGGCTCCTATGAGGCGAAGACTCGCCTGCCCGAGTTGCTGCGGCGCGCCAGCCAAGGCGAATCTTTCGCGATAACGGTCCACGGCAAGGCCGTGGCCGACATTGTCCCCAGCGGACAAATACACCGTGAGCGTGCAGCTACCGCCATTGCGAGTCTTCTCGCCCGACGCAAGGCCACCGTGTCGGACGCAGATCTGGACGTGTTCAGGAACGCGGGGCGAAAGTGACCATTTTCGTTCTGGATAACGCGGTCACCATGCGATGGTTGCTGGCCGCGGAGAAGCGTGCGGATCAGGTCTATGCGGAGTCGGTGCTGTCATCCCTGGCGCAAGCGCAGGCACTGGTTCCTGGTCTCTGGCATCTGGAGGTGTGCAATGTGTCGATTGGTGCGGAGCGGCGCGGAGACACCACTGCAGGTGAGGTCGAGGCATTCCTTGCCCACCTCGAAGACTCCCCGTCCGCGTCGACCCGATGAGCTCGGCAAAGGCTTTCTCGCGTACGCTGGGACTCGCCCGGAGTTATGCGCTGAGCGCATATGACGCCGCCTACCTCGAACTCGCTATCCGTGAGCATGCCCCGCTGGCCACACTCGACAAGTCGTTGCGCAAGGCAGCAACCCGGGCAGGCGTACCGCTGTACCTGCGCTGATCCCGCTGCAGGCTTGCCGTACAGCCCCCTCAGCACCGATCCTGTACGTCGCCCATGCCGCGGGCCCACATACCATCAGGCGACCCGGACCTCAGCATGAACGATGACAAGAAAATCGACTGGATCAGTTTCTATACCTGCATCGCCTTGATCCTGGTGATATGCGTTCCGCTGGCGGTGCTCCCGGGCAAGGGCGGTGCCGTGCTCGAATCCATCTATAAATTCATCGCCAACGAATTCGGCATCGTCTATCTGCTCGCCAGCGTGAGCTGCATCGGCTTGCTGGTATGGCTTGCCTGCAGCCGTTTCGGTCATATACGCCTCGCCTCCGACGACGCGCCCCCCGAGTTCTCGACACTCAACTGGATTGCCATGCTCTTCTGCAGCGGTATCGGTGCGGGACTGCTGTTCTGGTGCGTCATCGAGTGGTCGTATTACTACTCGGCACCACCCTTCGGCGTTACGCCCCGCACCAACGAGGCGGCGGAGTGGGCTTCGACCTACGGGATCTTCCACTGGGGTTTTACGGCCTGGGCTTTCTACTGCCTGCCCAGCATCGCCATCGCGTATCCCTATTACGTGAAGAAAATCCCATGGCTGCGTTTCAGCAACAGCTGCAACCGTTTTCTGCGCGGGCGCGAGCTTGGCGTGTTGAGTCGTTTCATCGATTTCTGGTTGATGATCGCGATCATCGCCGGCGCAGGATCGGCACTCGCGTTCTGCACGCCGATGATTTCAGCCTGCCTCGCCTGGCTTTTCGGCCTCGAGTACGGCTTCTGGCTGGATCTGGTGGTGATCGGACTCTCCGTGCTGATCTTCGGCACCAGCGTCTGGCTCGGCCTGAAGAAGGGCATGAAGACCCTGAGCGACCTCACCCTGGTGCTCGGCTTGCTGCTGCTCCTTTACGTGCTGTTTGCGGGTCCCACCGATTTCCTGTTGCGCACCAGCCTGAACAGCGTTGGCCTGATGCTGCAGAATTTCGTGCGCATGAATTTCTGGACCGATCCCTTCGCGCGCTCGGGCTTCGTCGAGAACTGGACGATCTTCTACTGGGCGTGGTGGCTCTCGTACTCGCCTTTCGTCGGCCTGTTCGTCACGCGTATCTCGCGCGGGCGCAGCATCCGCGAGGTGATCATCGGCATGCTGGTCTTCGGCACGCTGGGCTGCGCCGTGTTCTACATGGTCTTCGGCAACTACTCGATGCATCTCGAGCTGACCGGACAGGTGCCGGTGACGGAGATCGTGACGACGCAGGGAGGCAACCACGCCATCGTGGCCGTGCTGGAGCAGCTACCCGTGCCGTGGATGGTCATCACGGTGTTCACGCTGGTGGCCCTTACTCTCTCGGCAACTACCTATGACGCCGCGGCGCAGGCGCTGGCCTCCAGCCTCACACTGCGCCTGAAAGAGGGCGAGGATCCGGCGCGGTGGCTGCGCGTGTTCTGGGCGCTCGCGATCGGCATCCTGCCTGCAACCCTCATGTACGTGGGTGGCATCAAGGTGGTACAGACCGGCATCCTCGTCGCATCACTGCCGATTCTCGTGATCTGCGTGGTGATGACCGTGGCCTTCCTGAAGGATCTCCACGATGACCACCCGGAGATGCCCCGGGGCTGAGCTCAGCCGCCGGTGTAGGGCGGTGCGGTCTCGGGCGGCAGCAGGGTGAGGAACTCGCCGAAGCGCGGCGGATTCGGCACGGCCACGACGTAGGTGATGTCCTCTTCCGTGGCGCATTCGGCGTGGATGACGCCGGCGGGAATCACGAGTTTGTCGCCCGTTTGCATCGCCACGCGCTCGCCGGTTATGCCGTCCAGCGTGGCGGTGGAGCCTGCGATCACGTAGGTGTGGACCTCGCAGTCGTGCCAGTGCATGGGTAGCTCGGGCGAGGCTGGTGCGATCAGTGTGGTCGGCCAGAAGCCGGTGCGTTTGATGTCCTCCAGAACCTCGTCACGGGTGCTGAAGAAGCCTTTGTGCAGGTGGATGGCCATGCGTGTTTTGCCCTGTTATGACGTGGCGAACTATAGCCTGAGCGCGCCCTCATGTGAGCGCATGAGGTCGCGGGCACGGCCCGCGTCTACGAGTATTTGAAGGGCCTTGCCAAGTCGCGGGCACGGCCCGCTCCTACAACGAGTCCCCGTAGGCGTGAGCCATGCCTGCGACGCATGCCCGCGCCCGATGCTGCGCTCCTCCATTCACCCTCTTTAAGGCGCCT
>CAJADV010000235.1 GCA_903938575.1 uncultured Gammaproteobacteria bacterium | reverse complement strand
TCCTCGGTGACGGACTCGACCACCAGATCTGCCGCGGACAGGGCAGCGAGCTCGGCGGTCGCGCTGATCCGGGCAAGGCGACGATCGGCCTCGTCCTGCGCCAGGCTCCCGCGCGTGACCAGCCCCGCATAAGCCTTGGCGATGCGGGCCATGGCGGCCGTGGCCTTGTCGGCACTGGAGGCCACCGCGATCACGGCGAAGCCGGCATTGGCGAAAGCCTGCACGATGCCCGCTCCCATGGTGCCAAGCCCGACCACGCCAACGGTCTGCACGTGGCGCGGCGCCACACCCTCAAGCCCCGGCACGCGGGCCACTTCGCGTTCGGCGGCGAAAAGGTGCCGCAGCGCCTTCGACTGCGTGCCCTGCATCAATTCGTGGCAGAGCGCATTCTCGCGGCGCAGCGCTTCCTCGAAGGGGAACTGTTGCGCGAGCAGGATGGCGTCGATCGCCGCCTGCGGAGCGGCATGACCACGTTTCTTTTTGGCCAGTGCCTTGCGCGTCTCCTCGACCAGCGCGGTGTCCGCTGCGGGTGCCGGGAGATCACGCGTACGACGCAACGGCGCGCCGCTTGCCACCAGCGCCTCGGCATGGGCGATGGCCGCAACTTCGAGCTCGTCTTCGACCACGGCATCCAGCGCGCCGATCGCGAGCGCCTTGGATGCCTGCACCTCGCCACCCTCAGCCACGATCGGCACCGCCGCCGCGAACCCCACCAGTCGCGGCAGCCGCTGGGTGCCGCCCGCGCCCGGCACCAGTCCGAGCTTCACCTCGGGTAAGCCGATGCGCGCCGAGGACAGCGCGATCCGCGCATGACAACCCAACGCAAGCTCCAGCCCGCCACCAAGCGCCTTGCCGTGGATGGCTGCGACCACCGGTTTTGCCGCGCCTTCGATGCGGTCGATCAGCCCCGGAAGCTGCGGTTCCTGCGCCGGCTTGCCGAACTCCTTGATATCCGCGCCGGAAAAGAAGGTGCGTCCGGCGCAGATGATCACGAGGGCATCCAGCTCGGGGCTGGCGTCAACGCGCTCCACCGCCCGCATCAACCCCGCTCGCACCGCGTGCGAGAGTGCATTCACCGGGGGATGGTCGATCTCCGCGATCGCGATTCGGCCATGGGTGCGAAAGCTCACGGGATCTGGCATCGGGCGCTCCGGCTGCAAAGGGCGGTAGGCGCCGCAGCATAAACGCGGGCGGTGCGCCGGGGCCATCGTCCTGCCGGTGGATGCGGGCGTTGATTGCAGAGCCTTCGCGCGCGTGGCGCGCTCCTACACCGGACGGCGCAGGCCTCGCCCCCCGGTAAGCGAGCCATGCCTGCGGCCCATCACGCCACTGGCAAACGGCCCATCACGGGCACTACACGCTGGACGCCTCGACATGCTCGAGCCGGGCGCGGCGACGGTAGTTGGCGAGGACGCAACCGATCACGATCAGCGCGGTGCCCCCGAGCGTCCAGACGGTGATCGACTCGCCCCACCATATCCAGCCGAGCAGCGCAGCCCAGATGAAAGCGGTGTACTCCACCGGCAACAGCACCTGCGCCTCGGCCCGCGCATAGGCCCACGACAAAAGTGCCACGGACACCAGCGAGAGCGCCGCCACCGCCACGATGGACGGCACCTGCCCCACCGGGGGGATCACGCCCAACCACGGCGCGGCAAGAGCCAGCAAAGGAAGCGAAAACACGTTCTGGAAAAAACCCACCTCGATGGGTGCCGCCACCTGGGCGAGTTTGCGCTGCAGCACGAGATTGACTGCATACAGCACGGCAGAGCCGAACAGCGCGGAAAGACCGAAGGCTGCCTCCCTGCTGTAGCCCAGCTGGAATTTTCCCGCCACGATGACGATCACGCCTGCAATGCCGAGCAACGACGCCAGCACGGCAGAGCTGCCCACCTCCTCTCCCAGCCAGAGCGCCGCCAGGTAGAGCGCGATCAGCGGCGCCACGAAGGTGATGGCGATACCCTCCGCGAGCGGCACCCGCACGATGCCCCAGAAAAACGCGAGCGCCACGACGGTGGCCACCGCGCTGCGCAGCATGTGAAGCTTCATAACCTCCATCGAGGGCCAGCGCGAGCGCATGCCAAAGAACACCACGCCGGACATCAGGATGCCCGCGTGCATGCGCCAGAGCATGCCGTTGTAGACGCCGATGGCGATCGAGAGATCCTTCATCACCGCGTCCATCAACGTAAACGAAGCCACGCCCAGACAGGCGACGAGGAAGGGAACGACCGAAAGCCTGTTCATGGGTGGGATGCTGACCGCGTGGCGCGCCGAAGAAGGCGTTCGCACTATACCCGCGCCGCGCGAGCAGGGCTAAGATCGACCGGGTCCGCCACGGAGACGCCCCATGCGCCACCCCCTGCTCGCCGCCCTGCTGCTCGCCTGCGCCCGCGCGCTGGCTGCCAGCCCAGCCGTGGACGTGGAGTTACCGCAGAACTTCAGCGGTGGCGCGCAGACCGGGCGCTTGCTGTTCATCGCGGCCCCGGCGGAGCAGTCCCCCGCGCAGGAGCCGCGCGAACTGGTGAGCTGGGGCGCGACTGCCATTCCCTTTTTTGGACAGGACGTCCGGGACTGGAAACCGGGCACCCGCCGTGCCGTGGACGACAGTGCTTTCGGTTTTCCGCTGCGCACACTGAGTGCGCTGCCCGCAGGCGAGTACCGGGTGCAGGCGTTCCTCAACCGCTACGAAACTTTTCACATGGGCGATGGCCGCGTGCTGCAGCTCGCGCCCGACAAGGGCGAGGGCCAGCAGTGGCGCCTGAAGCCCGGCAACCTCTACTCAAAGCCGCTCACGGTGCGCTGGAACGGGCACCGGGTGGAGGGCGCGCAGACGCTGACGCTGGTGCTCGACCAGGAAATCCCGCCGATCCCCGACTTCCAGGAAACACAGTGGGTGAAACACCTGCGCATCCGCAGCGAGCGGCTCTCGCGATTCTGGGGGCGGGACATGTACCTCGCTGCCTTTGTGACGCTGCCCGCGGGCTTCCGCGAGCACCCGGATGCGCGCTACCCGCTGGTGATCAACCACGGCCATTTCCCCTCGGCGCCCTCTGACTGGCGCGAGACACCACCCGACCCGAACCTGAAGCCCGAGTACAGCGAGCGCTTCAAGCTCGAGGGCTATAACCGCATCGAGCAGGAAATGGCCTGGGATTTCTCCCAGCAGTGGCAAGGCAAGGATTTCCCGCGCGTGCTGCTGGTGGAGATCCAGCATCCAACGCCCTTCTACGATGACTCCTACGCGGTCAACTCGGCCAACAACGGCCCGTACGGGGACGCCATCCGCTACGAGCTGATCCCCGAGATCGAACGCCGCTTCCGCGGCATCGGCCAGGGCTGGGCGCGCTTTGTCTACGGCGGCAGCACCGGCGGCTGGGAGGCGATGGCGGTGCAGATGTTCTTCCCGGACGACTACAACGGCGCCTGGATTGCCTGCCCGGATCCGATCGATTTCCGCCACTACATGACGGTGAATCTCTACGACGACAAGAACGCCTACTACCTCCCCAACCGCTTCAAGCGCACGCCGCGCCCGGCGCACCGCAACTGGCTGGGACACATCGACACCACCGTGGAGGAAAACAACCACTGGGAACTCGCGCTCGGCACGCATGGACGCTCGGGCGACCAGTTCGATATCTGGGAGGCGGTGTATTCGCCGGTGGGATCCGATGGCTATCCGCGCCGCGTGTGGGACAAGGTGAGCGGCGAGATCGACCCCGTGACGGTGGCTTACTGGAAGGAAAACTACGATCTCTCCTACATCCTGCGCCGCGACTGGAAAACACTGGGACCCAAGCTCCGCGGCAAGCTCCGCCTCTACGTGGGCGACATGGACAACTACTACCTGAACAACGCCGTTTACGCGGTGGAGGACTTCCTGCGCACGGCCGAACCGCCGGCCGATGCGGTGGTCGATTACGGCGACCGCGACGAGCACTGCTGGAACGGCGACCAGACACGCAGCAACGCCTATTCGCGGCTGCGTTATCCGCTGATGGTGCTGCCTTGGGCGGTGGAGCGCATGCTCATGACCGCGCCGAAGGGTGCTGATGTGCGAAGCTGGCGCTACTGATCAGGATCAACTCAGGGGAAATACACGGATGATCAAACGCTTCACTTTCGTGCGTCGCGCCGCGGGGCTCAGCCCGGATGTTTTCCATGAGGGCTGGCGCAGTCGTCACGCCGATCTGCTCGGCTCGCACCCGGCGTTGCGCGGGCAGCTCCTGCGCTGGGAATTGCTCCACCGCCTGGATGAGGACTATGCGCGCAGCCGTGAGGCCACCGAGCTCGAGGGGCTGCAGTGGGATGCCGTCTCGGTGCAGGAATTTCCCGATGAAGCAGCGCTGCATACCTTCGACGCCGCGCTGCCAGCCGGCTGGGACGCAGGCCTGCTGGCGGAGTCACGCGCCAGCGTGATCACCGCAGCACCCACGGTGATCGTGGAGCGCGCGGGCGGCAAGGCCGCCGCGGGGCTCCGGCTCACGGCCATCCTGCGCCACAATGCCGCACTGGAACTGCCCGTATTCCACGCACACTGGCGCGAGCACCACGGCGACCTGTATCGCAGCGTGCCCGCGCTGAACGAGCCCGTGTTTCACTACGACCAGAACCATGGCCTCGACCTGCCGGGCGCCGAATTCGACGGCGTGACGGAGCAATGGTTCGGGTCACTCGCCGCATGGATTGATTCGATCTGCGTGCCCGAGCAGAGCGGCCTGATCGACCCTGATGTGGCGTATTTCCTCAAACCCTCGAGCATCTCCTACGTGCTGTCGGGGCAGCCGACGGTGCTGGTGGCCTAGCGGGCCGCCCGGTCGCGCGCATGGCGCGCTCCT
>CAJADV010000234.1 GCA_903938575.1 uncultured Gammaproteobacteria bacterium | reverse complement strand
GCCTCGGTGCTGGTGCCGTTCGCACCGGTGTCAAAATTGACGTTCGAGGCCCAGACGCCGGCGTAGATGCCGTTGTCGAACAGGGCATCGAAACCGCCCTGAATAGCGCCTTTTTCCTGCGTTTGCGAGATGCCGCGGAACACGTAATCAGAAGTGAGCATCACGTTGGCGGTGTAGGTGTTCTCGGCGCACGCGCTGGCGGCGAGGACGAGGAACGCGGTGGCTCCGACAAAGGCGGGAAGGGTCGATTTCATGTGAGTCTCCGATGCGGTAGTGGTTTCGCTGTGCCCGCATCGCCTGAAGGTGACGGCGGGCTCGCAAGCACCATTGCAGCGACTGTGCCAAGACCGAATTCGGGGGCTTTTCGGCTGTCGCGGCGGAATCAAAAGCAGGTTTTCGCCCCAGCCTGCATCGCGCCCGGAAGAGCCGCGCACCACCATAGTGCGATTCCGGAGCGTACAGACGGGCGGCACACGTGGTTTAGAATGTCGCGGCAATCAACGCCCCGAACGCAGGCTCGCCGATGATCAATGACAACCTCATACGCAGCCTGGGCGAACAGCTCGGGCGTTTCGTCTCCGATGCGCGCTCGCGCGAGGACATGCAGCAGAGCCTGAATACCATCGTGCAGAACGTGTTCGCGCGACTCGATCTGGTCACGCGCGAGCAATTCGACGCCCAGCTCGAGACTCTGGAGCGGACACGGGAACAGCTGGAACGGTTGGAAGCCGAAGTGACGCGGCTGCAGGAGCAGCTTACCGACGAAGCGGCTGGCAAGAGCGCCTGATCAGGCAGCCACGGGCGGCGCAAATCCGTCGAAGCGCTGGATCACACCCTTGAAGCCGTAGTCCGCGAGATGCAGCGGCGTGCCGGATTCGCTGCTCGACTGGAAACCCTCTGTTTCCATGTTCCGGCGGAAAAGGACATGCCGGGTACGCCGCGGATCGACAATGATCACCCGTGTTCCGGCATGGCTATGGCGGGCCATGAACGAGGACAGCAATGCCGGATGGTCCGGCTCATAGAGCAGGTCGCTGCCGACGATCAGGTCGAACAGCCCCAGCGAGGGATCGGGCTCGCGCCAGTCAAGACGAAGGAAGGGCGTGGGAAAGAGGGCGTTGCGCGTGCTGTTATCACGCAGGAAGTCCGCCGCCATGGGGTGATAGTCGGTGGCGAGGATATCGGCGCCACGCGCGTTGGCGACCAGGCTCGCGATCCCCAAGCCACAGCCCACCTCCAGCATGCGCCCCGAGCCAAGCACAAGACGGCTCACCAGATCCGCCAGCAACAAGCCCGCCGGCCAACGCATCCCGAAGAAAGGCCAACTCGCGGGTGAAATGCCCAGCGCCTCCGCGATGCCCGCCGGGTCATCGAACTGGTTACCGTCTATCAGGCAGCGTATGTAGTAATCAATGCCGCCGAACTGATGGACGTCGACGCGAGTCTGCAGGGGGGATTTCATGTGGGGACCACCCTACGCCAGCCCACCCCGAATAGCCATCACGCAGATGACGCCGGGCGACCGCGCCGCATACACTGGGCTCGCACGGCAGGACGCCATGCCTTGTAACAACCATGCATCCAGGGAGGGAAGCATGTCCTACGCGACCGTCATCACCCGCGCCCAGACGGGCATAGACGCACCCGCCGTGCGTGCCGAAGTGCATCTCTCGGGCGGCTTGCCGCGCATCACCATCGTCGGCCTGCCTGAAACCGCCGTGCGCGAAAGCCGCGAACGCGTGCGCAGTGCGCTTATCAACGCCAACTTCGACTTCCCACAAGCCCGGCTCACCATCAACCTCGCGCCAGCTGACCTGCCGAAGGAAGGCGGGCGCTTCGACCTCGCCATCGCGCTCGGGGTGCTGGCCGCCTCGGGGCAGCTCGATCCGCAATCGCTCGCGGGTTTCGAGTTTCTGGGCGAACTCGGGCTCGATGGCGAGCTGCGACCCGTCACCGGCTGCCTGCCGGCCGCGCTTGCCTGCCATCAATCCGGGCGCACGCTGGTCCTGCCGGCCGCCAACGCCCCGGAGGCGGCACGCATTCCGGGCGCGGCCGTCATACCGGCGCGCCACCTGCTCGCCGTATGCGCGCATGTGGGCGGGCAGGCGTTGATCAATCCGGCGCGTCCCGCGCCCGAGCCACCCGCTGCACCCGCTCCGGATCTCTGCGAGGTACGCGGCCAGGCCCACGCCAAACGCGCGCTGGCCATCGCTGCAACTGGCGGGCACAACCTGCTGTTCTCGGGGCCGCCCGGCACGGGCAAGACCATGCTGGCGATGCGCCTGCCCGGCATCCTGCCGCCGCTCGGTATTACGGAGTGGCTGGCCGTCGCGGCCATTCGTTCCGTGGCCGGCCTTGCCGACGCGCCCGGGGCATTCAACGCCAGACCCTTTCGCGCCCCGCATCACGCGGCCTCGGGCGCAGCGCTGGTGGGCGGAGGCGGCAACCCACGCCCGGGCGAGATCACACTGGCACATCACGGCGTGCTGTTCCTCGACGAACTTCCCGAATGGCCGCGCCGACACCTCGAACTGCTGCGCGAACCGCTGGAGTCAGGCGAGATCCTGGTGGCACGGGCACTGCGGCGCACCCGCTACCCCGCGCGATTCCAGCTGCTGGCCGCCATGAACCCCTGCCCTTGCGGCTATCTGGGGTCGGGTTTCCGCCATTGCCGCTGCACACCGGATCAGGTGCAGCGCTACCGCGACCGCATATCGGGCCCGTTGCTCGACCGATTCGATATGCGGGTGGAGGTTTCGCGCCCGGGCCCGGCGCTGCTGGAGCCCGAAGCCCCGGCACAGGAACTCGGGAGCGCAGCGGTTCGCGAGGCGGTGTGTGCCGCACGCGCGCTGCAGATGACGAGACAAGGCTGCAACAACGCCATGCTGGCCGGCGAGGCGCTGGAACGCGCAGTAGCGCTGGGGGACGCCGACCGCTCGCTGCTCGCGCAGGCGACGGAGCGCTGGGGACTGTCGGCGCGGGCCTGTCATCGCGTGATGCGCGTGGCACGCAGTATCGCGGATCTCGATAACAAGGAATCGGTGGGCAGCGCAGAGCTCAGCGAGGCGCTGGGGTACCGGTTGGCCGAGATCGCCACGGCGCCTGCGGGCACGGTGCTCGGGCAGCGCGATTGAAGAAGACGTAAAAACACATTCCTGCGGATTAAATGACGTGACGGGGGACGACGGGCGTCTCAGCCCACCTCTTTCATGTCCTCGCGCATAAGCCCGGTAAAGTCCGCGAAAGACACGGGCGTGGAATAGTAAAAACCCTGCACCTGATCGCAGCCGTGCTCGCGCAGGAAGTTCACCTGCTCGCGCGTCTCGGCGCCCTCGGCGATCACCTTCAGCCCAAGACTGTGGGCCAGATTGATAATCGCCCGCACGATGGTGGCGTCGTCGGGGCGCTCGGTCACCTGGCTGATGAAGCTGCGGTCGATCTTGAGCGCACCGATGGGGAGGCGCTGGATATGGGCAAACGAGGAGTAGCCCGTACCGAAATCGTCCAGCGAGAAGGTCGGCCCCAGCGCACGGATCACCTGCATGCAGCGCTCGGTGTCCTCGACGTTCGACATGATCGCCGTCTCGGTGAGCTCGAACTCCAGGCGCCACGGGTCGATGCCGGCCTCGGCGATGATATTGCTCACCGTCTGCACGAACTTCTCGTCGAGAAACTGCCGGAACGAGAGATTCACGGCAAGATGGATCGGCTCCATACCCTGCGCGTCCATCGTCCGGATGTGCTGGCAGGCCTGGTGTATGACCCAGTAGCCGAGCGGCACTATCAAACCGACGTCTTCAGCGAGCGGAATGAATTCCATGGGCGCCACGAGGCCACGCACCGGGTGGTTCCAGCGCAGCAGCGCCTCGACCCCGACGATGCGCTCGTCGCCCAGCGCGATGCGCGGCTGGTAGTAAAGCTCGAACTCGCCGCGGCGCAGTGCCCGCCGCAGATCGGCCTCCAGATACATCTGGTTGGTGGCCTCGACG
This sequence comes from uncultured Gammaproteobacteria bacterium, assembly GCA_903938575.1. Classification (GTDB taxonomy): domain Bacteria; phylum Pseudomonadota; class Gammaproteobacteria; order Pseudomonadales; family UBA5518; genus UBA5518. Next base: position 2,445 of record CAJADV010000234.1, on the reverse strand, counting down.
TTCATTTTCTCGGTGTAGAAACGGTAGGCGCTGCCACGCAGCCGCTTGGCCTGATACATGGCCATGTCGGCGCTCTTCAGCAGGGAGTCGATGTCCTCGCCGCCCTCGGGATACACCGCGATGCCGATGCTCGCCCCGACAAAGAGCTGCTGTGAGCCGAACGGCACCGGGCGCGAGATCACCTCGATCACCTTCCGCGCGACGTTGACGATATCACCCGTGGTGGAGACGTCCTCGAGGATCAGCGTGAACTCGTCGCCCCCGATGCGGGCAACCGAGTCGCTCTTGCGCACGCAGGCCCCGAGGCGCTCGGCCACGGCGCGGATCAGCGCGTCGCCCGCGTCATGACCCATGGTGTCGTTGATCTGCTTGAAGCCGTCGAGATCGACGAAAAACAGCGCCACCGTCTGCTGCCCGCGCCGGGCACGCTCGACCGCCCGCCCCAGACGATCACGGAAAAGGATCCGGTTGGGCACATTGGTGAGTGGGTCGTAGTGCGCGAGCCGCGCGAGCTTGCGCTCGGAGTGCTTGCGCTCGATGGCGTAACGGATCGAACGCTCGAGCAGCTGCGAGTCGATACGACCCTTCTGCAGATAATCCGAAGCACCGCCACGCACCGCTTCGCGATCCACGTTCGGGTCCATCTCGGCGGTCATGACAATGATCGGACGGGGGCAGCCCTGCTGCACGGCTTTCAACAGCAAGGCATGGGCGCCCTGCCGGTCTGACTGGAAATCGAGCAGGATCACATCGTGCAGGTCGGCGGCGATGGCATCGGGCGCGTGCTCGAAGCGACGGCACCAGGTGAGCTCGTAGGTGGTGTGGCCCACGGCATCGAGCAGCGTGCCGAGAAGCGCGTACTCGGCCGGATCGGAATCGATCAGGAGTACGCGTATCGGAGCATCTGCCGGGAGCAGTTCCATGGGAAAACGTGCCTGTGCCTTTGTCGCCCAGCGGGCACCGCAGCAACCAAGATGCCCCGGCAAGGTACAGTTATAGGCAATAAACGGGGAATTTTCTAATCAAAACCACGGAGGGGGAGGCATCGGGCCGGGGGTAGTGCCCCCCGGCTATGCCCGCGGAACCGCGCAGGAGCGGGCCAGGCCCGCGACAGTCGGAGGGACGAGTGGCCGCACATGCGTCACTGAACCGACGCCACCATGTGCTTCACGGCATTGCGGATTTCATCGTCCGAGCAGGTGGCGCAGGTGCCACGGGGCGGCATACCGCGGATGCCGTTGATGGAGTGGGTCACCAGGGTGTCCTCGCCCTGAGCGATACGCGCGCTCCACTCGGCAGCAACGCCGAACTTGGGTGCGCCCGCAACGCCTGCGGAGTGACAAGCCACACAGGCCCCGGCATAGACCTGTTCGCCGGTACGCGGGCCTGCCGCGACGGTGGGAGCAGGAGCCGCGCAGTTGCCCTTACCCTCGATGCAGACCTCGCCCATGGGCTTGATGCGCTCGGCAATGGCCTTCTCGCGATCGGTCTGGGCGTGGGTGCCAAGGCTCGCGGAAACGGCAAGGAACGCTGCGGCTACCATCCAAATGCTGCGCTTGATCGACACGTGAGGACCCTCTGACTATGGCAGGTGTACGAAGGACCACGGCGTTTGGTCTTCGGCGGCCGGGATTATAGCGACAGCCCGCGCCCCCGAAACAGCCACACGGGTCATTTGCCATGGACGCTTCGCGCGAGCGGCGGTTATGATCTCGACCGTTCGCTGGGCGCGCGCCCGCAGGATCCCGCGAATCGCGGAACAGCGAGCCGCTCCGCGAAACCGCGTAGGAGCGGGCCATGCCCGCGACCGTCGGATTGTGCGAACGCCACGAGCCTCCGGGCGAGTGGCCGGACCCGACGCCGCAGGCGGAGGGGAGCGCTGCCCCGCAGGCAGTGACAGAATCGACAGAGTTTGCGCCCGTAGCTCAGCTGGATAGAGCGCTGCCCTCCGGAGGCAGAGGTCGGGGGTTCGAATCCCTCCGGGCGCGCCATCTCCCCCATATCTCTTGACCCATGCGATTCGCCACGCACCCGCCACGCAGCTTTGGCAGCCTCAGGTGGTGGGGTATTGCATACTTTACAAGGAGCCACAAAGAATCCCGGTGCTGGCGGCAACCAAGACGGTGCCAGGGCCGGGTTCGCTCAAAGGATTGTGTAGATGGGTCAGGCAACGCATAACAAGATCGTTTCGTTTAGCTGGGGCATCGCCGCGCTACGCGGCCTCCTCGAGGCACTCAGCGTCGCCATTCTCGCCATCGAGAAGGAGGCCGAGGGACTGCTGGATGGACTCTTGAAGGAAGTCGGGCGATGAAGAAAAAGCCCGCGGCAACCCGGCGCCAGTCCGGGCCATCCGCGATCAGGGGCGAAAACAACCAACACCCGGGGCGCGGCGCCGCAGCGGAAACGCCTGCCGTTGTCGATGAGGCAATGTTGCTCTCTGACCTG
>CAJADV010000233.1 GCA_903938575.1 uncultured Gammaproteobacteria bacterium | reverse complement strand
CATGGGCAAAGAGAAATTCGAGCGTAAGAAGCCGCACGTAAACGTGGGGACGATTGGTCACGTGGATCACGGCAAGACGACGCTGACGGCGGCGTTGACGAAGGTGTGCTCGGAGACCTGGGGAGGGGCTGCGACAGCCTTCGACCAGATCGACAAGGCGCCGGAGGAGAAGGCGCGGGGTATCACGATTTCGACGGCACACGTCGAGTACGTGAGCGCTCAGCGCCACTACGCGCACGTCGACTGCCCCGGTCACGCGGATTACGTCAAGAACATGATCACGGGTGCGGCGCAGATGGACGGAGCGATCCTGGTGTGTTCGGCCGCTGACGGCCCGATGCCGCAGACGCGCGAGCACATTCTTCTCAGCCGTCAGGTCGGCGTGCCGTACATTGTGGTGTTTCTGAACAAGGCGGACATGGTCGACGACGCGGAGCTTCTGGAGCTCGTCGAGATGGAAGTCCGCGAGCTGCTCTCGAAGTACGACTTCCCCGGTGATGACACCCCGATCGTGATTGGCTCGGCGCTGATGGCGCTTGAAGGCAAGGATGACAACGGCATGGGCGTGAGCGCGGTGCGCAAGCTTGTCGAGACGCTGGACACCTACATTCCGGTGCCTGAGCGCGCGGTTGATCTGCCGTTCCTGATGCCGATCGAGGATGTGTTCTCGATTTCGGGCCGCGGGACGGTGGTGACGGGTCGGGTTGAGCGCGGGATTGTGAAGGTTGGCGAGGAGATTGAGATCATCGGCATCAAGGCGACGATCAAGACGACCTGCACGGGCGTTGAGATGTTCCGCAAGCTGCTTGACGAAGGCCGCGCTGGCGAGAACGTAGGTGTGCTGCTGCGCGGCACGAAGCGCGATGACGTGGAGCGTGGTCAGGTTCTGGCGAAGCCGGGGACGATCAAGCCGCACACGAAGTTCACGGCCGAGGTGTACGTGCTGACGAAAGAAGAGGGCGGCCGTCATACGCCGTTCTTCAAGGGCTATCGTCCGCAGTTTTACTTCCGGACGACGGATGTGACGGGCGCGTGCGAGATGCCGGCGGGCGTGGAGATGGTGATGCCCGGCGACAACCTGTCGATGGAAGTCACGCTGATAGCGCCGATTGCGATGGATGAGGGTCTTCGATTTGCGATCCGCGAAGGCGGCCGGACCGTGGGCGCTGGCGTCGTGGCCAAGATCATTGAGTGATTCGCGCGGTGGCACTGCAGCAACTTCGCTGCGGTGCTGCCTCCAGCAAATCTTTGTGCGACTAGGCCAGTAGCTCAATTGGCAGAGCGGCGGTCTCCAAAACCGCAGGTTGGGGGTTCGATTCCCTCCTGGCCTGCCATCGCACAGGGTGGAGGATGGATTTGATCTCGGCGGGTAGTCCTCAGCACCCTTCACACGGACTTTGGTCGTATCGATGAAAGCGATGGCAGTTGAAATCAACAGTCGCCTTGACTGGCCGAAGTGGATCGTTGTCGCAGTGATTGTGGCAGGTGCCGTATGGGGGAATCTCCATTACGCGCTAAGCCCGCTCCTGTACAGGGCGATAGCATTGATGGTTGCGGCAGCTGGCGCCTTGGCAATGGCTGCACAGACAAGCCAAGGCGCTGCATTTGTCGACTTGGCCCGTGCGGCCAGGACTGAAATACGAAAGGTGGTCTGGCCTACCCGTCAAGAAGCGACCCAGACCACTCTTGTGGTGGTTGCCGTGGTGCTGGTCGCCTCGTTGGTTTTGTGGGGTCTGGATACGTTTCTGGGCTGGCTTGCCTCCAAGCTGATTGGTTAGGGGATGGTGATGTCGAAGCGCTGGTATGTCGTCCACGCCTATTCCGGGTTTGAGAAGCGCGTTGCGGGCGCCATCAAGGAGCGCGTGGAGCGCTTCTCAATGCAGGAGAAATTTGGGGAAATTCTCGTCCCCACAGAAGAAGTCGTCGAGATGCGCGGCGGCCAAAAGCGCAAGAGCGAGAGAAAGTTCTTTCCGGGCTATGTGCTCGTGGAAATGGAGCTTGATGAGGACACTTGGCACTTGGTCAAGGAAACACCTCGGGTTATGGGATTCATCGGTGGGAAGGCCGATAAACCATCCCCGATTTCCGAAGCTGAGGCTCGTTCGATCCTGCAGAGGGTCGAGGAGGGCGCGGAAAAGCCAAGGCCAAAGACAATTTTCGAACCCGGCGAGATGGTCCGAGTTGTCGATGGGCCATTCAACGATTTCAATGGTGTTGTCGAGCAAGTCGACTATGACAAGAGCCGGATGAAAGTAGCAGTACTGATCTTCGGGCGTGCCACTCCGGTGGAACTCGATTTCGCGCAGGTCGAAAAGGCCTGAGGCGCGTTTTATGCGTGCGCCGCTCGTTGGCGGGGTGCGCGGGGAGCCAGAGACAGAGCGGTTGCGGTACTGCTCTCGAGGCGCTAGTTACCCGCGAGGAGTAAACCGATGGCAAAGAAAGTAGACGCGTACATCAAATTGCAGGTGAAGGCCGGTCAGGCTAATCCCAGCCCGCCAGTTGGCCCGGCGCTAGGTCAGCGCGGTGTCAACATCATGGAATTCTGCAAAGCATTTAACGCTGCGACGCAGGGGATGGAGCTCGGGATGCCTATCCCGGTCGTCATCACCGTATATTCCGATCGCAGCTTCACCTTTGTCACCAAGACCCCGCCAGCCACAGTTCTGTTGAAGAAGGCTGCGGGCATCCAGTCGGGTAGCAGCGCGCCCAACAGTAACAAAGTTGGCACTGTCACTCGAGCTCAGGTAGAGGAGATCGCGCGCACCAAAATGCCCGATCTTACCGCCGCAGATATGGAGGCCGCCGTCCGCACCATCGCGGGCAGTGCGCGTAGTGCCGGAATTGTGGTCGAGGGGCTCTGATCATGGCCAAGCTGAGCAAAAAACAGAAAGCTATTCGCGAAAAAATCGTTCCCGGCAAGCAGTACGCTATCGGGGAAGCCATGAGCATCCTCAATGGTCTGCCTGCAGCCAAGTTTGCTGAATCGATAGATGTCGCCATCAACCTCGGGGTCGATGCCAGAAAATCGGACCAGCAGGTCCGTGGTGCGACAACTTTGCCCCATGGCGCCGGCAAGACAGTTCGTGTAGCGGTCTTCACACAAGGTGCCAATGCTGATGCCGCCAGGGCTGCAGGAGCGGACATCGTCGGCATGGAGGACCTGGCAGAGCAGGTGAAGGCGGGCAATACTCAGTTTGATGTGGTAATCGCATCTCCAGATGCCATGCGCGTCGTCGGCCAGCTTGGGCAGATCCTCGGCCCCCGCGGCCTGATGCCCAACCCCAAGACTGGCACAGTGACTCCGGATGTCGTGACGGCTGTACGCAATGCCAAGGCCGGTCAGGTCCGCTACCGCACCGACAAGAACGGTATCGTCCATGGCGCCATTGGTAAAATCGGGTTCGAGACCAAGGCCATTCAGGAAAACCTGGAAGCGTTGCTGGGTGACTTGCGCAAGTCCCGCCCTGCGACAGCCAAGGGTAACTACCTGAAGAAGGTCACTCTATCGACAACGATGGGTCCCGGTATTGTCATAGACCAGTCGAGTCTTGAGGCCTGACCGTCTTCAACTCTCTCCGTGACTGTGCGGAGAGAGCTGTGTTTGCCGCAGATGTGCGGCCAAATTCAGGGACTGCAGCGGCGCCTGGCGTCGCTGTGTGGCCCGAGTAGAGAACTTTGGGGTCACTGGGCGGCGTCTTTGGGCGTTGACCAGGGCCATCAAAGACCGTAGGTCCCGCAAGGGTTAATCATCGCCGTGAGGCGAGGTCCTACGCAGATGGTGGGAACCCGATTGTCCGCAATTGGATTACTTCACCGGGAAGAGACGTTCCGTCCGTGCTCTTGCAATAGCGAGAAGACTCGAACGGAGCAGACGCTAAACCGGCCGGTCGTAAGACGGGCCAACTGAGGAGTGAATCCAGTGGCACTGGGACTCGAAGACAAGAAAGCGATAGTTGCTGAAGTCAGAGAGACAGCCGTCAATGCTATTTCCGTCGTGATTGCTGACGCTCGGGGCGTCAGCGTGGGACACCTCACTGCGCTGCGAAAGCAGGCACGCGAGCAAAAGGTGCATGTGCGGGTCATCCGCAACACCCTAGCCAAGCGCGCCGTCGAGGGCACTGCCTTCGAATGCATCTCGCCCGCTTTGAAAGGTCCTTCGCTGCTTGCCTTTTCCATGGAGGATCCGGGTGCAGGAGCACGCATCTTTAAGGACTTTGCCAAGCAAGTGGCAGCCTTCGAGATAAAGGCATTGTCTGCAGGTGGCCGACTAATGGGGCCCGAGCAAATCGATGTTCTGGCGTCGTTGCCAACACGCGATCAGGCAATTTCCATGCTGATGAGCGTGATGCAGGCACCGATTGCCAAATTCGTTCGTACGGTCAACGAGGTGCCGGGCAAGCTTGTCCGTACCATCGCTGCCATTCGGGACCAGAAAGAAGCTGCTTGACGGTTCAAATCTGACTTTCCAATAGACCTGTTTTGTAGGAGCAAATATTCATGGCACTTTCCAAAGATGACATCCTGAACGCGATTGCCGAGATGACGGTCATGGACGTCGTCGATCTGATCAAGGCAATGGAAGAGAAGTTCGGCGTTTCTGCGGCAGCCGCGGTCTCTGCTGCGCCGGCCGCCGCAGCTGCTGCTGCGCCCGTTGAGGAAGAGAAGACCGAATTCGACGTGATCCTCAAAGAGGCCGGCGAGAAGAAGGTCAATGTGATCAAGGTAGTTCGTACCCTGACCGGCCTCGGTCTCAAGGAAGCGAAAGACTTGGTCGATGGCGCTCCTTCGACCGTGAAGGAAAGCGTCAACAAGGCAGACGCTGCCGACGCCAAGAAGCAATTGGAAGAAGCTGGCGCCACCGTCGAGGTCAAGTGATCTTGCACATGGTGATCGGAATTTCCGATCCGGCGATAGGCGACTGGCCGGGGGTTTTTGCCCCCGGTCAGTCGCCGTTTTTGGCAGGCTGCTGAAAGGCCTGAGCCTTTCATGAGCCTGTTGTTGGTAACCGATGCGGGCAGATAGCCGGGGAGCATAGATGGCCTACTCATATACCGAGAGAAAACGCATCCGTAAGGAATTCGGCAAGCTCAAGCTGCCGCGTGGCCTTGAGATGCCGCACCTGCTTGCGATCCAGCTCGATTCTTACAAGCAGTTCCTGCAGGCGGAGGACCATGGTCCCGACCGCAGGGATAACGGCCTGCATGGCGCGTTTCGCTCCGTGTTCCCCATCGTGAGCTATTCGGGTAATGCCGCGCTTGAGTACGTCGACTACGCACTCGGCAAGCCCATGTTCGATGTCAAGGAGTGTCAGCTCCGGGGCGCAAACTATGCCGTCCCTTTGCGTGTGCGCGTGCGTCTGATCATCTACGATCGTGAGTCTTCCACTCGCGCGATCAAGGATATAAAAGAGCAGGAAGTCTTCATGGGCGAAGTTCCGCTCATGACTGAGAACGGCACTTTCGTTATCAACGGCACGGAGCGTGTCGTAGTCTCCCAGTTGCACCGTTCGCCGGGCGTGTT
>CAJADV010000232.1 GCA_903938575.1 uncultured Gammaproteobacteria bacterium | reverse complement strand
CGGACACGGCAAAACTGACCGGTACTCCACCGCTGTCGGCCGCCTCTGCGGTCACCGTGCCCGGCAAACCGATGGCTGGCGCAACGGTATCGAAAACACCGACCGTGAAACTGCCAGTAACCCTGTTGCCGGCACTGTCGCGGGCCTCACAAAGCACTGACTTCGAGCCAAGCGCGAAGACCGTACCACTTGCCGGATTGCAGCTGACGCTCACTTTGCGGTCGACATTGTCTGTCGCGCTGACGGTGAAGCTCGCCGTTGTACCCGCGCCAGATGTTGCCTCGATTCGCAGGCTCGCGGGCAGCGTGAGCACGGGCGGCGTGGTATCCACCGTAGTTCTGCCGGTTTTGCTGCCGGTGCGTTGCGCCAGCGCAGGCGCGGCCAGCACAGCGGCGAGGCTCAGGCAGAGGGCTGCTCGAAGCGCTGGGTTCATGGCGGGCATGGGGAACTCCTTAATCGCGAGTCGCCCGGTTCAGACTAGATAAAGGAGTTCGTGGTTGAGTGGATTCGAGAAAAATTCCGGATTTTGCGGTCGGCTCCGCGAACATAGACTACCGACAGGCCGCCTCCGCTACCCGCTGGTGATCGCCGCCGCAACAGGCGGTTCGCAGTTTCCTTTTTTGCTGCGCGCGTGATCAGGCTCTGCTGCGGGCTCACGCTCGATACCCGCGCCTCTCTGACACCAGCGTCGCCATCGGCACCTTTTCCTCAGCCTCAGCCTCAGCCTCTGCCTCACCCCTCCGGCTGCGCCACATCCTTGAAGTAAGGCTCCACCGTCCCGTTCAGCTTCAGCGTGATCGGGTTGCCCTTGCGATCCACCGCACGCCCCTGCGGCACGCGGATCCAGCCCTCGCTCACGCTGTATTCCTCAACGTTGTTCCGCTCCTTGCCGTTGAAGCGGATGCCGATGCCGCGCGTGAGCAGCTCCTCATTGTGGAATCGGCTTTTGGGGTTCACCGAAAGGCGATCGGGCGGCGTATCCATGGCTTGCGGTTCCTGCGGATGTAGCGAGGGTTCATTGTCACCCAGTCGGCGACCCTGTGACATCCGGGTGCGGATCCCCGATCATGCGGGGGCAAATTCGTTGCTCCAGGTGCCCCCCATGAAAGCCGTCCGCTGCCACGACCACAAGCCGCTGCTCACCGATGTGCCGTTGCCCGCGGGGGAGGGTGTGCGAGTGCGCGTTGCCTCCTCCGGCATCTGTGGCTCGGATCTTCACATGCTGGCGATGGGCTTCCCGATTCCCTTCACGTTGGGTCACGAGGTGGCAGGCATCACCGATAACGGCACGCCCGTGGCCATCGAGCCCATGGCACCCTGCGGGCATTGTGCCGAGTGCGTGCAGGGCCGCTACAACCTCTGTGGCCTTGGCCCCCAGATGGTGCTCGGGGTGGGCCGCGACGGTGGCATGGCCGAGCAGATGATCGTGCCCGAGCGTTGCCTGGTGCCGTTGCCCTCTGGGGTGGATGTGCGCGATGCCTGCTTAGTCGAGCCCCTGGCGGTGGCCGTGCACGGCATCGCGATGGCGGGCATCACATCGGCAGACCGCGTGGCCATTGTAGGTGGCGGCACCATCGGCCTCTGTGCCGTTGCGATTGCGCGGCGCGCCGCAACGGATGTGTGCCTGCTCGCGCGGCATGACGTTCAAAAGCGTGCCGGTGAGCAACTGGGCGCCACGCTGGAGCCCAAGGGCAGCTATGAACTCGTCATTGATTGCGCTGGCACCACCGAGTCCATCGCGCAGGCTGTGGGCCTGTGCCGCCCCGGAGCGCGGCTGCTGCTGCTCGCCACCTACTGGGCAGGGCTCACGCTGCCGGCCTTCGAGGTGTCGATGAAGGAACTCCGCATCATCGGCTCCTCGAGCTACGCGCGGCAGGGCTTGAGCCGTGACGTCGATGTGGCCGCCACGGCGATGGCGCAGAATCCGTTGATCGCGAAATTGCTGATCACGCACCGCCTGCCGCTCGAGGCCGCCGAAGAAGCCTTCGCCATCGCGGGCAACCGCGCTGCCGGCGCGATCAAGGTTGCATTCAATCCCTGAGCGGAGCGCCGAGCATGAAGATATGCGTTGTCAATATCACCCCGGTGCCCGCCGAGTACCTGCCCGGCAACCTGGAACGCCTGCAGCGTTGCTGCGCGAAGGTGCTCGCGCCGGATACCGAGCTTGCGTTCCGCGCGCCGGTCGCCGGTTGCGTCACGCTGCCGCAGTACCTCGAGGATTTCCGCAATCCGTGGTACGCGCACCTGGTAAAGCACGAGGTGCTGCGCACCATTCTTGCCGCGCACGACGAAGGCTTTGACGCCATCGTGGTGGACTGCTTCGACGATCCGGCCGTAGCCGAGGCGCGTGCGCGCATCGGGACGCCGGTTTTCGGTCTCTCCGAGCCCACCTTCCACCACGCCTGCCTGCTGGGTGCGCGTTTCGGCGCGCTGGTGCCGGATATGCCGGGCCAGGCCGCCTTCGTGGAGGGGCAGATCGTGGCGATGGGCCTGGGTTCACGGCTCATCCCCAGCGGGGTGCGGGTGGAGAGCAAACGCTTCACGGAATCCTTCGCCGAGGCGCTGCTGGATCCGCAAGCGATGATCGAGCGCCTGCAAGCGCAGGCACGCGAACTGGTCGACGACGGCGCCGATGTGGTGGTGATCGCCTGCGGCGGGCTGGGTCAGATCTGTGGGCGAGAGGGATTCCATACGCTGCAGCATCGCGGCACCACCGTGGCCGTGGTAAATCCACTCACCACCGCGGTGAAGACCGCCGAAACCCTGGTGCAACTGCAGCGCGCGCTCGGCATTCCCCTGCCGAGCCGCGTACATGCCGCGCGACTCGGTCCCGAGGACATCGCGCGCATAGAGGCAGGATTTCCGCGCGGCTGAGGACCGCCATGCGGTGAGGCACAAGGTCGCGCGCACGGCGCGCTCCTACAGCCCAACCGATGCACGAGCGCGCCATGCACGCGAACAACGCCGCATCCCGTCTGCCGTAGGAGATTCTATGTTGCGAGGCAACCCCCAGAGCGTATTTCGGGCTGATAGTCACACTCGTTCTTCATGAGGGTAAAGGCGACTCGAGCGAGCTTT
>CAJADV010000231.1 GCA_903938575.1 uncultured Gammaproteobacteria bacterium | reverse complement strand
CGGCTGGGTGGCCCAGATTGCGACGCTACGTGCGCGCGGCTGCGAGGTGGTGCTGGTGTCCTCCGGGGCCGTTGCCGAGGGCATGACCCGTCTGGGCTGGAAGACCCGTCCCGTCGAGGTGCACCGGCTGCAGGCAGCCGCCGCAGTCGGCCAGATGGGGCTGGTGCAGACCTGGGAGTCCTTCTTCCAGCAGCACGGACTGCACACCGCGCAGGTGCTGCTGGTCCATGACGACCTCGCCAACCGTGGCCGCTACCTCAACGCCCGCAGCACGCTGCGCACCCTGCTCGAGCTCGGGGTAGTGCCGGTGGTGAACGAAAACGACACCGTGGCCACCGACGAGATCCGCTTCGGCGACAACGACACGCTCGGCGCGCTGGTAGCCAACCTGATCGAGGCTGATGTGCTGCTGCTCCTCACCGACCAGCCCGGCCTCTTCGAGCGCGATCCGCGGCAGGATCCGCTGGCACCGCTGGTCAACGAGGCCGAGGCCCACGACGAGGCGCTGGACGCCATGGCCGGGGGCGGTGGGTTGCTCGGGCGGGGCGGCATGACCACCAAGGTTCGCGCGGCCCGACTGGCGGCACGCTCGGGCGCCGATACCGTGATCGTTGGCGGGCGTGCCGAGGACGTGATCCTCCGGATCGCCGCCGGCGAGGAACTGGGCACCTGGTTACGTGCCGGGCAATTGCCGCTGGCGGCCCGCAAGCAATGGCTGGCCGGGCACCTGCAGGTACGCGGGCAACTGGTGCTGGACGAGGGCGCCGTGCGCGTGCTGCGCGAATCCGGCCGCAGCCTGCTGCCGGTCGGGGTGCAGGAAGTGCGCGGAGAATTCACCCGCGGCGAACTGGTGCTGTGCCTGGGGCCTGATGGGCGAGAGGTGGCCAAGGGCTTGGTGAACTACAGCTCTGATGAAGCCCAACGCATAAAGGGCCTGCCGACCGTCCGTATCCCGGAGGTGCTTGGCTATCGCGACGACGCGGAACTTATCCATCGCGACAACCTGGTGCTGGTCTAGCGGCGCGCTGCGGGGCGTATCTGAGGCCCACCGATGACGTGCATTTTCCCTGTCGCCTTGACACAACCTCTCCCGGCCGAAATAATCGGCGGCCTTTTCGGCAGTACACAGATACCTAGAGGTTTCATTCGTGGCAAATACCGTCCAAGCCAAGAAACGCGCCCGCCAAGCCGAGAAGCATCGTCAGCACAACGCCAGCTTCCGCTCCATGGTGCGCACCGCGATCAAGCGCGTGATCGCGGCTATCGAGACCGGTGACAAGGATAAGGCGCAGGCCGCTTACACCGCCGCCGTGCCCGTGATCGACCGGATGGCCGACAAGGGCATCATCCACAAGAACAAGGCAGCCCGTCACAAGAGCCGCCTGAACGCTCAGGTAAAAGAGCTCGCCCTGGCCGCAGCCTGAGCGACAAGGCCTTTGAAGTAAAAAGGCCTCCTGAAAAAAGCCTTCTGAAAAAGCGTCCTGGCAAAAGCTTCCTGAAAAAAGTCTGACGCCAGAATCCCGAAGACCGGCCCTGAGCCGGTCTTTGCGTTTCTGGGCCCCGGGAATTCCGCAGTTTGCCTAGCGAGCCGTTCCGCTCAGAGCGCCACGGTCACGGTGTCCCGCCCGGAGCGCAGCACGGTGCCGGGACGTTCGCCGGTCAGTTCGCCACCACGCACTATTTCCATCCCGTTCACCACCACGTGGTGCACGCCTATCGCGTCGGCATACAGCCGCCCGGCACCGCCCGGCAGGTCAAAGCGCGTGTGCGTGGGCCCGCTGGCGATGGTGGCGGCGTCAAACACCACGATGTCGGCCTTGAGGCCTGCCTTCAACACACCGCGATCACGCAGCCCTACCATGTTTGCCGGCACCTCCGTCAGTTGGTGGATCGCCTGCTCCAGCCCCATCAGGTGGCGTTCGCGCACCCCGTGCTCCAGCACCTGCGTGGAGAAGGCGAAGGTGTCGATCATGTCGAGGTGTGCACCCGCATCCGAGGCGCCGATCACGGTGCGGGGGTCTGCCCAGGCTTCGCCGCGCATGCGCCAGGATTCGTCGTCCGTGCCCATCACGGGCGGCGTGAAGGAGGTGCGCAGATCCTCCGAGATCGCGAGATCGAGCATGGCGTCCAAGGGTGCTTTGCCGGTTGCCGCGGCCAGCTCGCCTACCGTGCGGCCCTGCCAGCTGCGGTTGGCCTCGGTGAACACTTCCTCGATCGTCCAGGTCTGCCAGTAGGTCATCTGCGCGAAGATGCCCGCCGCCGCTGACTTGGAGCCTGCCTCCAGCGCCTCGCGCACGGCCGGGTCGGCCAAGGCGGCCATTCGCGCGGGCAGTGGCTTGCCGATCACCTCGGCCCAACCGGGCAGGGCATCGAACACAAAGCCACTCACCAGGTTCAGGCGGAGCTTCATGGGCTGCGGGAGGGTGAGCGCGATGATGCGTGCGCCGCGCTCGGCGGCGTAGTCGCTGGCCGCCAGCTGGTTCACGTGCGCGAGCGGCATGTGGGAGTTGGGCGCGAGCAGGTTCCAGTTGACCGCGCGCTGCCCGGCGAGCGAGAAGCGCACCATGCGCTCGCGCTCGGCCTCGCTGAAGGAGCCGATGCCAGGCAGGAGTTCGAGCGAGGTGCCCGGAAACTCCGCGACCACCGAGGCAAGCGCGTAGAGCTCGTCATCCGTGGCGTGGCGCGAGGGTACGGGCTGGCCCTCGCCGTCGTTGTGGGTGGGTGAGACCGTGCTCGAGAAGCCCATGCCGCCGCCGGCGATGGACTCGCGCAGCAGTTGTTGCATGGCGGTGATGTCTTGAGCCGCCGCGGTCTCGCCCACGGCGCGCTCGCCCATCACGCTGCGGCGGATGGCGGAGTGGCCCACCATGAAACCCGCGTTGATGGCCAGCGTGCCTTCGAGCTGGTCGAGGTATTCGCCGAAGGAGCGCCAGTTCCACGGCACGCCCTGCTGCAGACTCTCGAGCGGCATGCCCTCGACGCGCGAGAGCATGCGCATCAGGTAGGCGCTGTCCTGCGGGTTGCCGTTCAGTGGGGCGATCGAGAAACCGCAGTTGCCGGCGATCACGGTGGTGACGCCGTGGTAGCACGAGGGACTGAGCGAGCCGTCCCAGAAGACCTGCGCGTCGTAGTGCGTGTGCACATCCACGAAGCCCGGCGCCACTACGTAACCGGTGGCGTCGATGGTCTGGCGCGCCGGCTCGTCAATATGGCCTATGGCCACGATGTGTCCGTCGCGCACGGCAACGTCGGCTATCTGGCCCGGTGCTCCGGTGCCGTCGATGACGGTGCCTCCGCGGATGATCATGTCCAGCATGCGCGCGCTTCCCGTGTCCGGCGTTGGTCTGGCAACGTTCTCCCCAACGCCGGGTCAAGTCAAGGCGGTGCGCATGACGGTCTGGATAGCCGATTGCGCGCAGCTCGCCTGCACGGCAACAATGCCACCGCCACGAGCACTGACCGGAGCACTTGCACGATGAACTGGATACTGGGCGGGGCCGAGCGCTCCTTTGCGGAACTGATGGCCCTGCGGCCCAACCTCGCCGCTGATGTGGCGGCCTTCACCGAGTTGCTCTGGCAGGCGCCAGGCATCGACCCGGTGACGCTCGAGCTCTGCCGGCTGCGCGTGGCGCAGCTCCATGGCGCGCAGGCAGCGCTGGCCGAGCGCCGTCCGGAGGCGCACCTGGCGGGTCTTGCCGAGGAGCGCATCGCGAGGCTTGCCGATTACGGCAGCGATCCGGCCTTCAGCACGGGCGAGCGAGCCTGCCTTGAGCTCTCGGAACTCTTCGTGATGGATCCCTCGGCGATCGATGACGCCACCTTCGCTGCTGTGCGCGATGCGCTGGGCGAGGCGGGAACGGTGGCGCTGCTCGAGGCGCTGGCCGTGTTTGACGGCTTTTCGCGCGCCCAGGTCATGCTTGATGCGGCTCCCGCCGCGCTGAGGTGCGCATGAACGCCAGGGCGCGCATTCTTCCGCCCGCCGATGCGGGTGACGATCCGGTGAACGGCAGCGCGCTGGGGCATCAGCCGGCGCTGCTCGCGGCATTCAACAGGCTCTATTCCACGTTGTGGAGTCACGGCGAACTCGATCATCCCGCCAAGGAGATCGCCCGGCTGCGCAATGCCCGCACCGTGAACTGCGTGTTCTGCCGCAATGCGCGTTTCTCACAGGCGCGCGACGACGGTCTCACCGAAGACAAGGTCGAGCAGATCAACGATGCCTTCGAGGACAGCGCGCTGGACGCGCGCTCCAAGCTGATCATCCGCTATGCGGACGTGTTCCTGAAGGATCCGCAGTCCTTGCAGCACAAGCCCGACCTGCAAGAAGACATGCTCCGGGAGTTCACGCCCGCGCAGGTGGTGGAACTCACCGCCGCGTTGGCGCTGTTCATGGGCTTTTCCAAGATTGCGGTATCGGTGGGCGGCATGCCCGAGTCGATGCCCACGCTGGTGGTGCCCACGCCTCTTTGAGCGTG
>CAJADV010000230.1 GCA_903938575.1 uncultured Gammaproteobacteria bacterium | reverse complement strand
GCTGTTGCCGAAGGCTGCGGCATCTGCCGATACATTGGTGTGCAGGTGCGTGTCGCCCCACAACAGCCGCTCGGCAAAGCCGCGCTCCGCGTAGGGCGAATAACCAGGCTCCGCCGCTGAAGCTGGCATGGCGAGCAGGACGGCGCAGGTGGCGCAGAGCAGGTGCGATGATTTCATGGTCGCTTCCCGTGTGGTCAGGTGCTTCATCGAGGCGCCGGATGGCGCCCGAGAGCCTGAAAGACGCCTCGGTTTCAGTTTGCGGATGACGGCAACACACCGTTGGCCTGCTTGATCGCTGCCCAGCGGAACGGCACCGTCCACGCCCCCCAGAAGCGCTGCGGAAAGTCCTGCAAGGACACCAAGCCGATGCGCTCCGGGCCCTCGTCGCGCCCCGGTGGGTTGTAGTAGGTGCCGAACACGAGGTCCCACAGGATCAGGCTGGAGCCGTAGTTGTTGTTGGCTTCCTCGATGCGGTCGGAGTGGTGCCAGCGGTGCAGCACCGCGCTGCTGAAGATGTAATCGAGCCAGCCCATGTTGTGGCGCACGTTGGCGTGCTGGATCAGCCCCATCACTGATTCGAACACATAGAAATACACCAGCGGTTCGGCGGGTGCGCCGCAGAGGATCAGCAGCAGCGCGCCGCCGCTGTAATCGAGCACCATGCCCAGCGGATGATCGCGCCCCGCGTTCAGCCAGTAGATGCGGTGCGGGCTGTGGTGTACCGCGTGGAAACGCCAGAAGAAATCCCGCTCGTGCTGGATGCGGTGGACCCAGTAGCCGCCGGACTCCGATACCACAGCGGCGAGTGCCACCTGCAGCGGCATAGGCAGCGACGCGGGCCACAGCGCAAGCCCGTAGCGCTGCGAGAGCGCGGCCACGAAAGGCACCACCGACATCAGGATGCCGATTTTCAGCCACTCGCGCAGCGCGTAGCCGGTGACGAAGTTGTGCGCGATATCCGTGGGGACGTCACCCTTGCCGGTGGCCCAGTCCTGACGGTGCGGGTAGATGCGCTCGCAGAGCGCGATGGTGGCGATGGCCACCAAGGACGCCAGTCCGATCACGCTGCTGGTGTTCTGCCCGGATTCCCACAAGTGATGCGCTGCTGTAAAGCCGAGCGCCATCGTTACCGGAAAGAAGAGCCAGCGGAAAAGGGCGGGTGGGTTGCGGTCGGAAAGCGCAGGCATCGTAGGGGGAGCTCCGGTTGACCGGCGGCTCTCTCGCCGGATGTTTGTAGTGATGCCGCTAAAGTTAGAACGTCGCGTTCGCCGTGTCACTCATCAAAACAGACTAGCGCTCGCACGCGGCAGCGCGCCTTCGATCTCGAGTAGCCGTTGTTTGGTGTGTATGCCACCGTGCGCCGAGAAGCCGTTCAGGCGCCCGCCTGCTGCGAGCACGCGATGACAGGGCACGATGAGCGCAAAGGGGTTGGCGCCCAACGCCTGCCCCACGGCGCGCGCGCCGCCGGGTTTGCCCAGCGTGTGCGCGAGTTCGCCGTAGGTGCTCGTGTGGCCGGGCAGGATGCGGCGTGCTTCTTCATAGACGCGGCAGTGGAAGGGCGGGAGACCGTCTGTATCGAGCGTGATCTCCGCCAGTGCCTGAGGTTCGCCTGAGAGCAGAGCGCCGATGCCGCTGATGGCGGCCGTCACTGACGGGGTGGGCGTTGATTCGGTGAACCCCGCGTGCTTGCGTGCCACCGCGGCACGCAGAGCGCTCTCGTCTGCCTCGGGCAGTTGCAGGCCGGCGATGCCGTGTGTGGTCCACGCAATAGCGCAACGGCCTAAGGGCGTTTCGAAGAGCGCTAAGCATCCCGTCATGGATTAGTTCCCCGCGACCAGTCGGGTGGCACCGCGTGCGCGCAGCCACGCCATCGCGCGCTCCACCTGGTCGCCCGAAATCACAATGGTGTTGTCCTCGATGCTGCCACCCGTGCCGAGCGACTGCCGCATCTCGCGGCCGAAAGCCTCGAGCGCCGCACCCTGCAAAGCCACGCCCTCGACCAGTGTGGCCGTTTTGCCGCCACGGCCTTTGCGCTCGCGCCGCACCACTATCTTGCCGGCGAGTGCGGTGTTGTCGTTTGTGGGTTCCGCCGCAGGCGTGGCCTCCGGGCCTTGCGGAAGCGATCCACGCAGGCCAGCGAGGGCCGCGAAGGGGTTCGCTGCCGCGGCGGGCGTGGATGTCTGGAAGGAGGGGGGCTTCTGTTTGGGCATATGGGAGTGTGGTTCCCCGGATGTGCGGCCGGTCGGGATCAGGTACGTCGCCAGAAGCGGACTCCGGGGAGCCCTTCGAAGTCTGCGTCCTGTGTCCACAGGATGGCGCCAGCTGCCTGGGCCGTGGCGTAAACGACACTGTCTGCAAGTGGGAGTTTATGCCTCAGGCCAAGTGCCGCAGCACGCAGCGCGACGGCCGAGTCGAGATCTACAATCCGGCTTTGCTGCATCATCGCAATGCACTGGAGTGCCGAGGATTCGTCTCGTTGCTGGCATACACGCTTGAAGACCTCGAACAAGGTGATCGAAGGCACGAGCAATTCTTCAGGTGTCTCGATGGGCTTGGCGAAATGCCGTGCGTTGGGTCCGTCCGCGAAGTACTCAAGCCATGCGGAAGAGTCGAGATCTACAATCCGGCTTTGCTGCATCATCGCAATGCACTGGAGTGCCGAGGATTCGTCTCGTTGCTGGCATACACGCTTGAAGACCTCGAACAAGGTGATCGAAGGCACGAGC
>CAJADV010000229.1 GCA_903938575.1 uncultured Gammaproteobacteria bacterium | reverse complement strand
GCCGCAGGCGCTGCGGTCTCGTCCTTGGTCGCGGCAGGCTTGCCACCGTGTTCGGCAGCAAAAGCGACCAGAGGCAGGGCGAGGAACAGATATGCAAGACGCTTCATGACAAACCCTCCGTGAGTGTAGACGTGACGATAACCCACGCCTCGCTAACCGGCTAGTGGGGGGGGCGATCAATAGTCGGCGACCCGCTGGCTAGATCCAGGTTGCGGCGCCGGAAGGGTTCCTCCACCCACGCCCGCGCCGAGAAAGCGAGTTCCCGCGCCTGCGGCAGACCGAGGCCCGACGCAGCCCAGGCAAGCCTCCCCCGCTCGCCCGGCCAGGCATAACTGCCGAACAGGCGGTCCCAGAAACTGAAAATCGTCGAAAAATTGTGATCCCCCCAACGACGGTCGACCGCATGGTGCGCGGCATGGAATCGCGGCGTGACCAGCAGCCAGGACAACCGCCGTTCGATGCCATCGGGGAGGTCGATGTTGCTGTGATGGAACTGCGCGCAGAGACTGACGAGCGCCTCGAACAAAAACCACGCTACCGGCGTGGGCCCCCACACAAACACCCAGAGGCCCTTCATCAGGGCCGACAAAAACATCTCACCCGAGTGGAAGCGCAATGCTGTGCTCACGTCCATACCCGTGTCGGCGTGATGCGCCTTGTGCATTCGCCAGAAAAAGCGAACACGGTGATTCAGCCGGTGCCAGAGGTAATCGAAAAAATCGAGCACCAGGATGGACATCAGGATTTCGGGCCAGCCGAACAACCCGAGCCAGCGCGAGATGCCCCAGCCCTCTTCCTCCGCATAGACGATCCAGAGCAGTAAGGGCACATAGGCAAAGACCCGGATCAGTACGGTGTTCAGCACCGCGACTCCGGCATGAAAACCGAGGCGCTGCCATCTCGACCCTTCCCAGGGACGCGCGGGAAACACGGTTTCAACCAGAAAAAAGACCGCGAAGCCCGCCAGAAAAACCAACAACCGTCCCGAATCCAGATCGAGTTCCATAACCCTTCCCCTGCAGGCCCTCTGCGCGGCGTGCAGAAGACGATCCTGTCGCGCATTGAAAAGCATCCTCGCGCAACGCACCATAGGTGGGTCGCTTCCAGCCCCCGTCGGAGCATTCCATGAAACGAAGCCTTATCCCGGTCCTGCTTTTGCTGACCGCCTGTTCCGGAGGCGAATCCACGTCACCGGCCAAGTCCACCGCGGCGCCGGCACCGGTTGTCCTGAACTCCGGCGTTGATACGCAGAGTGCGGACGCCACGGCGCGACCCCAGGACGATTTCTTCCAGCATGTGAACGGCGGCTGGCTGGCGAAAACCGAGATCCCTGCAGACCGTTCCAACTACGGGAAATTCACGCAAGTCTCCGATGAGGCCGAAAAGAATCTCCGCACCATCATCGAGGAGTCGGCCACTGCCACCAGCAACACGCCCGGCTCCGAAGCCCAGAAAGTGGGCGATCTTTATGCGTCTTTCATGGACGAAGCGAAAATCGAGACGCTGGGCGCGAGCCCGATCGCAGACGAACTTGCCGCCATCGACGCTCTCGCTGACAAAGACGCACTCATCGAATTGATGGGCAAGCTGGGCCGGCAGAATCTGACGGGGCTCTTCGGTGGCTATGTGAACACCGACCCCAAGCGCTCCGACAGCTACTCATTTTTCCTCGTGCAGGACGGCCTCGGGCTTCCGGATCGCGACTATTACCTCGACCCCAAGTACGCCGACAAACTGGCAGCCTATCAGCCCCATATCGCCAAGATGCTGGAGCTGGCCGGGATTGCGGATACCAGCCGGCGCGCTGCCGCCATCGTCGCCTTCGAGACTGAGCTGGCTACCTCGCACTGGACCAAGGTCGACAGCCGGGACGACACCAAAACCTACAACCTGAAAACCGCAGCGGAGCTCGCCGCGCTGGCACCCGGGGTGGACTTCAACCGGTACTTCAGCGCACTCGGCAAGGACCCCTCGGGCAGTGTCATCGTAGCGCAGCCCTCCTACTTCAACGCGATGGCCAAGAGTCTCTCGAGTACGCCCTTGGAGACGCTCAAGGACTGGATGCGCTGGCACCTGATCAGCCAATACGCCGGCGCTCTGAACAAGGCACTGGTCGACGAGGATTTCGGATTCAGCGGCACCACACTCATGGGCATTCCCGAGATCCGTCCGCGCTGGAAACGTGGCGTGAAGGCCGTGGAGAGCAGTCTTGGCGAGGTGGTCGGCAAGATTTATGTCGAGCGCCATTTCCCGCCAGAGGCCAAGCAGCGCATGGACTCGCTGGTGAAAAATCTGGTCGAGGCCTACCGTCAGGGCATCGAGAAACTCGACTGGATGAGCCCCGCAACCAAGGAAAAAGCACTCGCCAAACTCGCCACCTTCAGGCCCAAGATCGGCTACCCCGACCAGTGGCGTGATTACAGCAAGCTCGAGATCCGCCGCGACGATCTGGTGGGCAACCTGCAGCGCTCAGCAGAGTTCCTCAGCCAGCGCGAGCTGGACAAACTGGGCAAGCCGGTGGATCGCAGCGAGTGGTTCATGACGCCGCAAACGGTCAATGCCTATTACAACCCGGGCATGAACGAGATCGTATTCCCGGCCGCCATCCTGCAACCGCCTTTCTTCAATCTCAAAGCAGATGAAGCCGTGAACTACGGCGCCATCGGCGGCGTGATAGGCCACGAGATCGGGCACGGCTTCGACGATCAGGGCTCGAAGTGGGACGGCGCCGGAAACCTGAACGACTGGTGGACGCCGGAGGACCGTGCGGAATTCGAGAAGCGGACCAAAGCGCTGACGGACCAGTACGCTGCCTTCGAGCCGATTCCCGGCTTCAAGGTGAACGGCGAGCTCACGCTGGGCGAGAACATCGGCGACCTCGCCGGCCTCACTTTGGCGCATGCGGCCTGGAAGATTTCGCTGGGCGGGAAGGAGTCTCCCGTTATCGACGGTCTCACCGGTGACCAGCGTTTTCTCGCCGGCTGGGCGCAGGCCTGGGCCAGCAAGCAGCGCGATGATTTCATCAAGACCATACTCGCCGTGGATCCGCATTCACCGCCCAAGTACCGCACCAACGGCGTGATGCGGAACCTGCCGATTTTTTACGCCGCCTACGGCGTGAAGGAGGGCGACACGCTCTACCTGCCGCCGGAGCAGCGCGTGAAGATCTGGTAACGCCTGTCTTTGTCCCGGTGGCGGGTTATGCCCGCTGCCGGGGGGCAGTGAGGTTTGCTGAGCACGCATTGCAGGCTGTGGAAATTCAGCGTTGTTCTGATGCTGATTACAGTGCTTGGGCTTGTGGGGGGTTGCTGGGATTGCCGGGTTGCAGTGTTGCCGGGTTGTCGGGTTGTCGGGTTGCAGCTTCCGCGCTTCGGGCTGTGTGCCCTCCCGCTCGCTCACGCCGCCGCACATCCCTGTGCGGCAGCTGCCTGCACCCGCGAAATCGTTCCCGACGATTTCACGGCTGAAGGCCGCTCACCGGGAGTGCACACAGCCCGAATCGCTCGATTGATTGCAGAGCGTGCCCCAGAAAGCCACATTCCCGGGTACGAGCGGGCCATGCCCGCGATAACGCGATAGACAGATGCCCAACGCCGAGTCGCGCGCATGGCGCACTTACGCCATCAGGCATCGACGCAGAAGCCAGTCTCCGACAAGACCGCCGCATTCTCGGGTAGGAGCGGGCCATGCCCGCGATCCGCAACACACCCGGTCCCCGATCGCACCCATCGACCGCTCACACGACCAAGCCGAGACAGCGATCAGGTGAGCGAAAAGCCCGTTCGAGCAGCCAGGGCCGGGGAGCGGATTGTGGCGCGCCTACATGGCAGGGATCGCCGGGAGCGCTCCCGGCCATGTCGGTAGGCGCGGTACAGGGATGTACCCAGCGCCGGTAGCCACAATCCGCTCCCCGGCCCCGGCTCGCGGATGCTGCAACCTCATCCCGGCCTCGCACCCCCGAGTGCAGCCATCTCACCCAGGCCTCGACCCCGCGGATGCTGCAACCGCACTCAGCCCAGCGCCGCCTCTAGCTGCGCCACGCAGCGCTCGGGGTTGTGCAGTTTGTCCAGGCCGAAGAGGCCGATGCGGAAGGTGCGGAACTCCGGGCCCTCGTCGCATTG
This sequence comes from uncultured Gammaproteobacteria bacterium, assembly GCA_903938575.1. Taxonomy (GTDB): domain Bacteria; phylum Pseudomonadota; class Gammaproteobacteria; order Pseudomonadales; family UBA5518; genus UBA5518. Next base: position 5,434 of record CAJADV010000229.1, on the reverse strand, counting down.
CAGCGGCACGCCCGCGGCGATCTGCAGGCCCTTGGCCCGCATCTTCGAGCCGTTCTGCATATCGGGGTCGTCCGTGTGGCAGACGACCACGCCGGGCGCCTCGAAGCCGGGTGCCGCGACGCTACGAAAGCCCTTGGCCTTCAGCATTTCACGTACTTGGCGGCCCAGTTCCACCTGCTCGGCGCAGACCTTGTCGAAGCCGTAGGCAGCGGTTTCCAACATGGTGTCGCGGAACTGCAGGAGGGCGTCGGTGGGCATGGTGGCGTGGTAGGCATGACCACCGTTCTCGTAGGTGGTCATGATCTGCAGCCATTTCTTAAGATCAACGGCAAAGCTGGAACTGGCCGTGGACTCGATGCGCTCGCGGGCGCGGGGGCCGAACATCACGAGCCCGCTGCAGGGCGAAGAACTCCAGCCTTTCTGGGGAGCACTGATCAGCAGATCAACGCCCGTGGCAGCCATATCGACCCACAAGGTGCCGGAGGCAATGCAATCGAGCACAAAGAGGGCGTCCACGGCGCGCGCTGCAGCGGAGATGCGGCGCAGGTACTCGTCCGGAAGCAGCATGCCGGCGGAAGTCTCGACATGCGGTGCAAAGATCACGTCGGGACGCTCGCGGGCAATGGCGGCCTCGATTTCCTCGATGGGGACGGGCGCCCAGCCTGGCTGGGGGCTGGCCTCGATGGGACGCGCCTTGAGGACCACGGAGGAGGACGCGATGGAGCCCGCATCGAGGATCTGCGTCCAGCGGAAGCTGAACCAGCCATTGCGTACAATCAGACACTTGCGGCCCGTGGCGAACTGGCGCGCTACTGCCTCCATGGCATAGGTGCCACCGCCGGGAACCACGGCCACTGCCTCGGCATGGTAGACCTGCTTCAGCAGGGTCGAGATGTCGCGCATGGCCCCCTGGAAACGGCCAGACATATGGTTGAGGGAACGGTCCGTGAAGACCACCGAGAACTCGAGCAGACCATCTGGGTCGATATCAGGCAGCAGGCCGGGCATGGGGGGGTTCCTCGTGTTAAGCCGGATCTACGGGGTGGCCAGTCTATCGGATCGGGGTCCGGCTTCATCGAGACGCCAACAAGTAACGCGCTATCGTGCTCGAGAGGTAGTACCATAGGCTCAACCGGGTATCGCCCGGGCTGTCCGTTCAGGCCCCAGCCCCCGATTCCGGCACTCCCGTCGCAGGACCCTTTTTTCCCTTGCAGGTGTGATTCGTGGCCAAGCCAAACTACTCGTTCCAGAAGCGGCAGCGCGAACTCGCCAAGAAGAAGAAAAAAGAAGAAAGGCAGCAGGAGAAGAACCAGCGCAAGGCACAACCCGCCGATGCGCCGGATGATGCGACGGCAGACTCGTTGTCCCCAGTACCGGCACCTGCCGGTACCGACGAAGAAGCCGGTGACACCTGAAACCGGAGCCCTAGAAGATGCAGCAGAACAAACTTTACGTCGGCAATTTCCCTTACTCCGTGGACGAAGCGCAGTTGCGCGACCTGTTCTCGCAGTACGGCGACATCACGGACCTCGCACTGATCATGGATCGCGAGACCGGTCGCCCGAAGGGCTTTGCCTTCATCACTTTCGCCACGCAGGCAGCAGCCGAAAAAGCTCTGGAGCTTAACGGCCGTGACGTCGGTGGTCGCGCACTCAAGGTCAACGTGGCCATGGAGCGCGAGCGTACCGGTGGCGGCGGTGGCGGTCGTCCCGGTGGCGGCGGCGGCGGCGCTGGCCGTGGTGGCTATGGCGGTGCCGGTGGCGGTGGCGGCGGTGGTCGCTCCGGCGGCGGCGGCGGTTATGGCAGCGGCGGCGGCGGCGGTCGCTGGTAAGGCCCCTGCCAGGCAAGCCCCCCTCTACAGGGGGGCAACGAAAGCCCGGATCCGTCCGGGCTTTTTTTTGGTTGCGAGATAACGATGGTAACGAGATGAGCTTCAAGGATCTTGGCCTGATCGAGCCTCTGCTGAAGGCTCTGGACGAACTGGGCCACCACACCCCCACCCCGATCCAGGCCAAGGCGATTCCCGCCGCCCTGGCGGGACGTGACCTGATTGCCGCCGCTCAGACCGGCACGGGAAAGACCGCGGGCTTTGCGCTGCCATTGATCCAGCTGTTATCCCAGGCCCCCCCGGCGGGCCCCAACAGCGTGCATGCACTGGTGCTGGTGCCAACACGCGAACTGGCGCAGCAGGTGTCCGATACGCTCCGGGATTACACCCGCCACATCCGGATGAAGGTCTACGCAGCCTACGGGGGCGTGAGCCTGAATCCGCAAATGATGGCGCTGCGGGGCGGCGCCGACATCCTGGTCGCCACGCCGGGGCGTCTGCTGGATCTGCAGACCAAGAACGCGCTGCGACTGAGCGGGATCAGGCTTCTGGTTCTGGACGAGGCCGACCGCATGCTCGACATGGGCTTCAGCCGTGAAATCGGCGAAATCCTCGCGATGCTGCCGAAGCGCCGTCAGACGATGCTCTTCTCGGCGACATTCTCGGACCCGATCCGGGCGCTGGCCGCGACGTTGCTGCACTACCCGATGGAAATCGATGCCAGCCCGCGCAACACCACCGTGAGCGCGATCCGCCAGTCACTGATCCCCTGCGACAAGCAGCGCAAACTCGAGCTCTTCTGCTACCTGCTGCGCACACGGCGCTGGCCACGACTGCTGGTGTTTGCGAAGACCCGCAAGCGCGTGGACGAAGTGCTGACCAGCCTTCGCTACTCCAACGTGAGCAGCGATGCGATCCACGGCGAGATTCCGCAGCACGCACGCCTTGCTGCGCTGCGGCGCTTCAATGCCGGGGAAACCCAGGTATTAGTGGCAACAGACGTGGCCGCGCGCGGGCTCGACATCACCTCGCTTCCGCTGGTGGTGAACCTCGATCTTCCCGTGAATCCCGAGGGCTATGTGCACCGCATCGGGCGTACGGCCCGCGCGGGCGAGGTGGGCGAGGCAATCACGCTGATCTGCGCGGATGAAGCCCTGCAGCTCTCCGCCATAGAGACGCTGATCGGCAAGCAACTGCCGCGGCGCGAAGTGGAAGGATTCGAACCCAAGCATCGGGTGCCCGCGACCGGACCGAACAAACCCCCACCGGCGCGACCTGAGGGCAAAAACGCGGCTAACGCCAAGGCGAAACCCGAGAAGAAAAAGAAGAAAAAGAAGGCCGGCGTAAAGCCCGCAGCGCCCGCAGCAGGCAGGCGTTCACGACAGAAAAGCCGCCCCGACTGAAAGCCGGAGCGGCTGGGCTCGCACTCAGGACACCGCGCGGATCTTCAGCGCATCCTCGCCCGAGGGCTTTGCATAGAACTGCGAGAACCAGCGGCGGAACTGCGCAATGGGGCCATCACCGTCGCAGAGGATGGGGTTCGGCTGGAAGATCTTGTTGTTCCAGATCGGGATGTCCTGCTCCACCTGCCGCGAAATCTCGTCTGTAAGCGCCTGGGCGATGAACTCTTGCAGCGGGTTCAGGCCCTGCGGCTGGATGAAGCAGAAGCGCAGATGCATGCTCTGGTCATCGATGGGCGTCACAAGCCCCATCTGGATGGTGTCGCAGAGCCCCATGAAACGCTGACGCGTCATGCCCGGCCCGCAGTTCGAGGTCTCGAGTACGGTTTCGCGCCAGCGCGTACCGGTGGTGTCGATGTTGCCGTTCTCGTCCATATCAGCCGTTTTGCCCACGTAGCGCGCGAAGCGCTTATGACCCTCGTGCGTGATCTCTCCGCGGGGGATGTCCTGGGCGGTGTGGACGTAGACGAAATGCGCAGCGTCGGCTGCGTTCTCGGCGGCCTCCTGGATGACGGTATTGACGGTCCATTCGTAGACGCGGAAATCCGTCCAGCCCGCATCGCCCACCTCGGGCACTGTATCGAGCTCAAAGCTCGGTGCGACCAGATCGGGGTGATACCAGGCCCACACCACGCCGCTGCTCTCCTGCACCGGATAGGCGTGGACAGTCTGCTTGCCGTCGGCTCGCGGGGGCATGTTCTTCGCGTAGGGGATGTGCTTGCACACGCCCTCGCCGCTGAACTCCCAGCCGTGGAAGGGGCAGGCCAGATGCTCGCCCTTCACCTTGCCGCCGTGCCCAAGGTGGGCACCCAAGTGCGGGCAGTAGGCATCGAGGAGTTTCGCCTCGCCGCTCTCAGAGCGGAACAGCACCAGTTCACGGCCGAAGTAGTGCAGCGGCTTCACCTCGCCCACCGCAAGATCTCGCGCGAGGCTGACGGCATACCAGCCGAAGGGAATCGGGAAATCGTAACGCTTGCCCATAGGGATACCTCTGTCAGATGGGATTGAAGTCCGCACGGCGCGGGCCGATGCGGGAAGCCACGCCCGCGAGTGCATCGCGGTCGAAGCCGTAGAAACGGATCGCGTTCTCGCCGAGGATCGCGGCGATATCGGCATCGGGAAGACCCGAGAAGGTCTTCTGCAGATGCGGCGCCGTGTGCGGCCAGCAGCCCTCGGGATGCGGGTAATCGCTGCCCCACATGAGCTGCGGCAGGCCGATCTCATGGCGCATCTCGGCGTCGGAACGCGGCATGCACGACTGGCCGATCGCGACGTTGCGCCGGAAGTAATCGCTCGGCGACATCGACAGATGCGAGTGGAAGTCGCCCAGCTTCGCGGAGAACTGCACATCATGGTAGTTGTGATCCAGCAGCCGCAGGTACGGCGGCAGCATCCAGCCGCAACCGGTCTCGGTGAAACTCACTTTCAGCCGCGGGAAACGCTCGAACACACCGCCCCAGATCAGGAAGGTGAGCGGACGGTAGGTCCACCAGAGAATCTCGGAGACGTAGATGCCCATGGCACCCGGGTAATCGGCGTCGGCTTTCTCGGGCCAGCCGGGACCGAAGAATTCCTCGTTGGGCGCGGCGCCCGAATGAAAGCACACCACCATGCCCAACTGCTCGCAGGCCTCCCAGAAGGGCTCGTAGCGGCGGTGATGGTAGAGCGGGAAAGGCGCGGTGAGATTGGGGATCATCGCACCGCGCAGCCCTGCGGCATGTGCGATGCGAAGCTCCTTCACCGCGAGTTCGACATCCCACAGGAGCGGCATCACCGATACACCGAAATGCCGTGCGGGTGCTTGTGCGCAAAGCTCGGCGAGCCAGCGGTTGTGGGCGCGCGCACCGGCCCATTGCAGGTCGGGGATCACATCCTTGGTGGGCAGGCTCAAGCCCGCGCCGAAGGGCGGCGTGTTCATCTCGGTCACGCCGTCAACGAAGATCACCTCGCCGGCGCTGCCGTCGGCATCGAGCATGCGGATGCGCTCTTCGTGATCCCATGCGCCGGTGAGCTGCTGCTCGCTGCCCGAGCGCCACTGGTCGTTGATCTCCTGGTTAAGGAAGGCTTTGTCCGCGGCTTTTATGCGCTGCGCCTGGATGGGATAGGCGAGATCGAATGTCTCACGGAGCGCGGGATCGACGTACTC
>CAJADV010000228.1 GCA_903938575.1 uncultured Gammaproteobacteria bacterium | reverse complement strand
TATCTGCCCGGACACGGGTTCGTAGAAACGAAGCAGCAGGTCCACCAGCGTGGACTTGCCCGCGCCCGAGGTGCCGACCAGCGCGGTGCTGGAGCCCGGGGCAAAGTTCAGGCTGATGCCGTCGATGGCAAAGCGGTCGGGTGCCGAGGAATAGGCAAATCTCAGATCGCGCAGCGAGATCCCGCCGGCCAGCCGATCGGGCAGCGCCACGGGATCAACGGGCGCGCGTATCTGCGGTGGCTCCGCCAGCAGCTCCAGCAGGCGCTCCATGGCGCCCGCGGCGCGCTGGATATCACCGAAAACCTCCGAGAGCGCGCCTGCGGCGAGCGCGACCATTACCGCGTAGAACACGAATGCTGTGAGTTCGCCCGGGCTGGTACGCCCCTCGATCACATCCTGCCCGCCGACCCAGATCATCGCGCCGATGGCTCCGAGCACCAGCACGATGGCGATCACCGTGAGCCAGGAACGCTGGGTGATGCGGCGTACCGAGACGCGGAAGGTTTCTTCCACGAACCCGGCAAACCGTGCGCGATCGAGATCCTCGTGGTTGAAGGCCTGCACGGTCTTGATGTTGCCGAGCGCCTCACCCAGATAGGCGCCGGCATCGGCCAGGCGATCCTGACTGCTGCGCGACAAGGCGCGTACCCGGCGCCCGAACACCATGATGGGTGCCAGCACCGCCGGCACGCTGAGCACCACTATGCCGGTCAGCTTGGGGTTGGAGACAAAAAGCAGCGCGATCCCGCCCACGAGGATCAGGAAATTGCGCAGCGCGATCGACACCGAGGAGCCGATCACGGTCTGCAGCAGCGTGGTGTCAGCGGTGATGCGCGACTGGATTTCACCGCTGCCATTGGTCTCGAAAAAGCCGGGATGCAAGCCCACCACGTGGTCGAACACACGCCGGCGGATGTCGGCCGTCACGCGCTCGCCGATCCACGACACCAGATAGAAACGCACGAAGGTGCCAGCCGCGAGCAACAGCACCAGCACCATGAACACCGCCACCGCGGTATTGAGCTGCTCGTGCGAGCGCGTGGCGAAACCCTTGTCCACAAGAAGCCTCAGCCCCTGCCCCAGACCCAGGCTGATGCAGGCCGTGAACACCAGCGCCACCGAGGCGCCCACCACGCGCGCGCGGTAGGGCTTGAGCAGTGTCATGGCCGGGCCCAGCATGGCGACCGGGCGTTTTTCAGTGGGCATCAGCAAGGTCTCCGGAATGCGCGGCGGCACAGGCCGAGGCGCCGTAGGCGGCAAGATCGTGAAGCAGCGCGAGTCTGTCGGGGTGGTCTGCACAGGCAGCGCGCGCCTCCTCGAGAGCCGCACGGAACCCGATGCAATCGAGCTGGCCGCGCGGGGCCGCGCCGTGCAGGCGTGCCTGCAGGTGCTCCTGCCACTCGGCCCGCTCGTCCGGGGAAAGAGAGGCCGGGAAATGCCGCGCGCGGTAGCGGAACAGCAGCGTGTTCAAGCGCGCATCACGAAACACGAAACTTCCGGTTCGCAGATCCGCCGCGGCAGATGCGCGCAGCGCAGGAAACAGCGCCTTATCCCGGTCATCGATGAAGCCGGCGTACAGCGCCGCTTCAGGGTCGCGCGGTGCACCCCAGTCGCGCTCCACCGCATAAACCTCCCGAAGCTTGGCCGCCAGCCCGGGCGTTGCGAGGAGCCGCTCGGCGTTGGCCTGACAGGCGGCAAGATCAAAGCCGTAACGCTCGGCAATCCCGGGCGTCAGCATGGCGGCGGGCGCCAGCATGGGAGACTTGTTGGTCTTGATTTCCTTCAGCGGGATGCGACCCACGCCCGCCGGGAGATCCTCGCTGCGCGTGTAGAGCAGCTCGCGGATGCGCGCGGCATCGAGCGCGATAAGCGGCGTCGGGTCGAGGGTGAGGTTGCAAGCGATCACCGAACTCTTGTTGCCCGGGTGCACGGTCAGCGGCAGCACCAACGCGCCACAGCCCTGCTCGGACGGAAAACGCGAGGAAACATGCAGCACGGGCTTGGGTGCGCCCACGGACAGCTGCTCCTGCACCCAGCCCTTGGAGCGCGCCTGCAGGGCCCACTCGAACAGCCGGGGCTGCGCCTTGCGCAGCAGACGCGCCAGCGCGATGGTGGCGCGCACATCGGAGAGCGCATCGTGGGCGTGGGCGTGGTCGAGCCCGTTGGCTCGCGCGAGTTCCTCCAGCTTGAAACTCGGGCGCCCGTCGCGGTCGGGCCAGGCGATGCCATCGGGGCGCAGCATGCGGGTCATCCGCATCACGTCGATCAGATCCCAGCGCGAGTTGCCGTCGCGCCACTCGCGCTCGTAGGGGTCGTAGAAATTGCGGTAGAGCGTGCAGCGCGTGAACTCGTCGTCGAAGCGCAGCGTGTTGTAGCCCACGCCGCAGGTGCCGGGCGCCGCGAGCTCGGCGTGGATCCGCGCAATGAACTGCGGCTCGAGCAGCCCCTCGGCATTGGCCCGCTGCGGCGTGATGCCGTGAATCAGGCAGGCGCCGGGGTGCGGCAGGTAGTCTTCGGGCAGGCGGCAGAGGATATCGAGGGGCTCGCCGATCTCGTTCAGCTGCGCATCGGTGCGAATCCCCGCGAACTGCACCGGCCGATCGAGCGCGGGATCACGCCCGAAGGTCTCGTAGTCGTGCCAGTAGAAGCTCGCGGAGGCTGCCACGCTGCGGTGCTCAGCGCACGTCGATACGCTGTTCCGCGATCTTCGCCTGCCAGAGCTTCGGGCCGCTGTTGTGCACGGAGTCACCCCGCGAATCCACCGCCACCGTCACCGGCATGTCGCGCACCTCGAACTCGTAGATCGCCTCCATGCCGAGTTCCGGGAATGCCAGCACGCGCGCGGCCGTGATCGCCTTCGACACAAGATACGCCGCGCCTCCTACGGCCATCAGGTAGACCGCGCCGTTGTCGCGGATCGCCTCGATCGCCACGGGCCCGCGCTCGCTTTTGCCGATCATGCCCATGAGTCCGGTCTGCTCGAGCATGGTGCGGGTGAACTTGTCCATGCGCGTGGCGGTGGTCGGACCCGCGGGCCCCACCACCTCATCACGCACCGGATCGACCGGGCCCACGTAGTAGATGAAGCGGCCCTTGAGATCCACCGGCAGTTGTTCGCCACGCGCGAGCATATCGGTCATTTTCTTGTGTGCTGCGTCGCGTCCGGTGAGCATGCGCCCGGACAGCAGCAGCGTCTCGCCGCTCTTCCAGGTGGCGATGTCCTCGCGCGAGAGAGCGTCCATGTTGACGCGGCGCGAACCGGATGAGTCCCAGTCGACCTTGGGCCAGTCATCGAGCGAGGGCTGTTCCTGCAGGGCAGGTCCGCTGCCGTCGAGCACGAAGTGCGCGTGGCGCGTGGCGGCGCAGTTGGGGATCATCGCCACCGGCAGGCTGGCGGCATGCGTGGGGTAATCCTTGATCTTCACGTCGAGCACGGTGCTCAAGCCACCCAGGCCCTGCGCGCCGATGCCGAGCTGATTCACTTTCTCGTAGAGCTCGAGGCGCAGTTCCTCGATGCGGCTGGATGGCCCGCGGGCCATCAGCTCCTGGATATCGATGGGATCGAGCAACGACTCCTTGGCAAGTATCACGGCCTTTTCCGCCGTGCCGCCGATGCCGATGCCCAGCATGCCGGGCGGACACCAGCCGGCGCCCATGGTGGGCACGGTCTTCAGTACCCACTCGACGATGGAATCCGAGGGATTCAGCATCACGAGCTTGGACTTGTTCTCGCTGCCGCCGCCCTTGGCGGCAAGCTGTACGTCGACGGTGTCGCCAGGCACGATCTGGTAGTGAATGACAGCAGGCGTGTTGTCGCGGGTGTTCTTGCGAGCGCCCGCCGGGTCCGCAAGAATCGATGCGCGCAGCACGTTATCGGGCTGCAGGTAGGCGCGGCGCACGCCCTCGTTAACCATGTCATCGACGCTCATGGTGGCGCCGTCCCAGCGCACGTTCATGCCGACTTTCAGGAAGACCACCACGATGCCTGTGTCCTGACAGATGGGGCGATG
>CAJADV010000227.1 GCA_903938575.1 uncultured Gammaproteobacteria bacterium | reverse complement strand
TGATGGCAAGATCTCGGCGCGAGGGATCGAAGCGTCCGGCAACTGTGGTGACGGCGTTGGCCACACCGCCGACGACGAGCGCCTGCCCTTTGCCGAGCAGCACGTTGATGGAATTACCGTCCTGCACGGTGGTGAGATCAACGATAGCCGCCAGTTCGAGCAGGCGCTGATCGCGCTGATCAAGCAGATCGTTGGGAGCGCTGCCGCCACCGGAGCCCGTAGCCGCCTGAATCTTGAGGTTGAGATCGGCAATGCGCTTGGCGAGTGAATCGACGTCGGCCGCGAGACTGTCGAGTTGGCTGTTGACGGATGTGTTCAGCTGGGAAAAACGGTCATACAGCCCGTTGAAACCCTCGGCAAGCGCCTGCGCCTCGCCGATAACCACCTGTCGTGCGGGAATCCAGGTTGGATCATCGGATGCTGACTGAAACGTCGAGAAAAAGCGGTCAATGCGTCCGGAGAGCCCGAGAGCAGGATCGCTGAGCGTACTGTCAACCTGATCCGCGTAAAAGCGGAAGCTCTGCGCCGAGTTGTAAATCCACGTATCAGTGCGCAATTGACGGGTGACGAAGTCATCGACAGTGCGGGTTATCGCATTGATGTCGACGCCACGCCCTACATAGCCACCGGGAAAGTACTGCGGCGGCTGTGTGCCCAGTTCGACGCGCTGGCGGCTGAACCCCTCCACGCCGGCGCCGGCGATGTTGTGTCCCACGGTACTCAGCGCGGCCTGGTTTGCCACCAGCCCGGAGAGCGCAATCCGCATCAGATCACTCATGGTGCGCCTGCAATCGCGGGATCGCGTAACAGCGTGAGTATCTTCTTCGCATAACCCGGGTCGGTGGCATAACCCCCACGCGCAAGTCCGTGAACGAAGGACGACGCATCACCTGCGCTGCGGATTGCATCGCGGTAACGGCCGCTGCCAAGCAGTGTGTCGGCGTAATCAGAGAAGCTCTCCTCAAAGGAGCCGTAGGCCCGGAACCGCGCGCGCTCAGAGCGCGGGATACCGTCACGGACCTCCAGCGTGTTGACGCCCACGCTGCCACCGGTCCAGAAGCTGCCCGCCTTGATGTTGAACAGATTGAACGAACTGCGTCCCGCGGAATCCCCGAGTATCGACTGTCCCCAGCCCGTCTCCAGCGCCGCCTGTGCCAGCAGAACGCGGTGATCCACGCCGAGTTTCTCCGCGGCCTTTCGCGCCATCGGGGCAAGCGTCTCCACGAAACCTTTCTTGTCACTGAAACGCTCGATCACCGAGGACGCTGCCTCGCGCGCGCGCTCCACGGCAGGCTCGATAGCGTCGATCGCACCGCGCAGCATCTCGGACATACCCGGAGCGGTAGCAGGAGGCACGGCCAGAACCGGCGCAGTTTCCTCGCGCGGCAACGCAGGCTCCGCAACATCGTTCACCGCTGCAACTGGATCCGTCCGACCAAGGGCAGGCGCGCGATCAATGCGTCGCGCTTCGAGATCTGTGGTGCCATCGGGACGAACCGCCCCCGCTGCCTTCTCCTCCAAGCCGAACTGGCGACGCAGCCCGCGTTCGAAAACTTCCGCGAGCCCGAGTCCGCGACCCTGCGACAGCGATACGCCCAACTGATCGTCCAACATCTGCTGGCGGAACTGCATCTCCTGAGTCTGGAAAGGGTCATCCGCGGCGAGCAGATCGTTTGCAGCGCGCATGCCCTTGATCATCTGCGAGAGGAAAAACGACTCGAACTGCTGCGCGACCTGCGAGATCGCAGCACCGCGATCTTTTTTCGCCAGCTTGTTGATGGACTGGAGTCCACCAAGGTCGTTGAAGGCGTAGTCCATGGCGCGCTCAGATCACGATGAGGTCGGCGCGCAGGGCACCGGACTGCTTGAGCGCCTCGAGGATCGCCATCAGGTCGCCGGGGGCCGCGCCCACCTGGTTCACGGCCTGGACGAGATCATCGAGCGTGTTGATCGCATCGAACTGCCACATGCGGTTATTGCCCTGCTTGACGTCGATCTGTGATTGCGGCGTCACCACCGTCTGACCCTGCCCGCCCAGCGGACCTGGCTGACTCACCTGCGTGTTCTCCGTAACAACAACCGTGAGACTGCCGTGCGTGACCGCCACCGGCTCGACATGCACGTGGTTGCCCACCACGATGGTTCCCGTGCGCGAGTTGATCACCACGCGTGCTGGCGCCTCGCCCGGCTCGACCTCGAGGTTCTCGAGCATCGACATGTAGGACACGCGCTGGTCGATGTTTTCCGGAGCGCGCACATGAATCGAGCCCGCGTCCATCGCCGAGGCTACGCCCCCGCCGAGCACCTCATTCACTCGCTCGGCGATACGCATCGCCGTGGTGAAATCCGGACGCAGCAGGTTGAATACAAGATTGGAATCCTGCGTGAACGAAGTCTCTACCGACCGCTCTACGATGGCACCACCGGCGATACGGCCAACGCTCGGCACATTCACCGTGATCTTTGAGCCATCGCCGCCTTCGGCGCCGAATCCGCCGACCACCAGATCGCCCTGCCCCATCGCATAGACCTGGCCGTCGACGCCCTTCAGCGGCGCCATCAGCAGGGTGCCGCCACGCAGGCTCTTGGCATTGGCGAGTGAGGAAACCGTGATGTCGATGGTCTGGCCGGGTTTCGAAAATGGCGGCAGCGAAGCGTGCACCGAGACGGCTGCAACGTTCTTCAGCTGCAGACGCACACCCTCGGGCAATGCGATGCCGAACTGGCGAAGCATGCTGAGAAACGACTGCGAGGTGAAGGGCGCCTGCGTGGTCTGGTCGCCAGTGCCATCAAGCCCCACAACCAATCCGTAGCCGATCAGGTGGTTGCTGCGAACTCCCGCAAGGGTCGTGAGATCCTTGAGTCGCTCCGCACGCGCGGGCGCAACGAGCAGCAGACCTGCGGCGAGAACAATAGCCAATGCGCGCGTCATGCTCATCATGTTCACAGGGGCCACCATCCGCTGTTGAAGAATTTGCCAAGCCAGCCCATGTTGTTCGCGGCCGCCAGTTCACCCGTGCCGCTGTAGCTGATGCGGACATCTGCCAGTTTGGTGGAAGCCACCGAGTTATCGGGTGCGACATCCTCCTGGCGCAGCATGCCGCTCAGGCGGATGTACTCGCTGCCGCGATTTAACTGCAGCCACTTTTCGCCGCGCACGCGAAGCAATCCGTTCGGCAGCGCCTCGATCACACTCACGGATATGGAGCCAGTCAGGCTGTTGCTCTGGGAGCTTTCCGACTGACCCTGGAAATCACGGTTCTGCGTGATATCGGTTCCAAGGCTGTGATCGCCGAGGCCAACCGAATCGCCCAGAATCAAGGCCTCGTTCATCTGTATGTCCTGATCTTTCTTGATCGCCGTTCCGGCGTCCTTACTCGCCTGCGTGCGCTCGGCGAGGCGGATGGTGATGATGTCGCCCACCTGCGTGGCACGGCGATCAGAGAACAGCGAGCTGCCGAAACGCGCGTACTGGATGGCGCCCGGATTGCGGAAATCCGGCACCGGCGATGTCGCGGAGAGTGGCGCGTAGTCGGGATCGCCGGGAGATTCCTCGATCGGCAGACGTGCGCAAGCCGCAAGCGCGAGCACGCAGACAGGCAGCACGAGGCGGATCATCTTCAGGCTGAGGTGGATCATGCTGGCGATACCTGTTCAGAGGTTCTGCGTGATGTAGCCGAGCATCTGGTCGCTGGTCGAGATGACTTTGGCGTTCATCTCGTAGGCGCGCTGGGTGGTGATCATGTTCACCAGTTCCTCCACCACCTGGACGTTCGAGTTCTCGAGCGAGCCCTGCACCAGGGTGCCAAGTCCGTCCAGCCCGGGGGTTCCGTTGGTGGGACTGCCCGAGGCCGTGGTTTCGAGGAAGAGGTTGCCACCCATGGCCTCGAGGCCCGCGGGGTTCACGAAATCCGTAGTGGTTAACTGACCGATCTGCTGGGCTGTGGCTTCGCCGGGGAGCACGACGCTCACCGTGCCGTCCTTGCCGATCGTCACGGATTTCGCGCCCGCCGGCACGGTGATGGCGGGCTGGATCACCAACCCATCGGAATTGACCACTTCGCCATCACGGCTCAGTTGGAACTCGCCGTTGCGGGTGTAGGCGGTGGTGCCATCGGGCAACAGCACCTCGAAGAAACCGCGTCCGTTGATGGCGACATCAAGCGAGTTATCCGTGATCTGCAGGCTGCCTTCGGTAAATTCCTTCTGAGTCGAGACCACACGCACACCGGTACCGATCTGCAGACCCGAGGGCAGCTGGTTGTTCTCGGAGGACTGCGCGCCGGGCTGGCGGCGGATCTGATAGAGCAGATCCTCGAAGTTCACCCGGTCGCGCTTGAAACCCACCGTCGCTACGTTAGCGAGGTTGTTCGATATGGTGGAGAGTTGGGTGTCCTGAGCGCTAAGCCCGGTCTTGCTAACCCACAGTGCGTTCATCATGTCCGTCTACTCCCTGATGTAGCGCTGACGCGCATCACGAAACTTGCAATAGCCGTGCCGCAGCCTGACTGTTCTCATCGACGTTCTTCATCAGCTTCACCTGCGTCTCGTACTGACGCGCCAGAGAGAGGAGTTCTGTCAGCGCCTCGACAGCGTTGACGTTACTGCTCTCGATGAAGCCCGAAGCCACCTCGACCCGGGGCGCCACCGGCGCCCTGCTGCCGTCTTTCATGTACATGAGGCCGTCGGGGCCTTTCACCAGTTGATCCTCGGGCGGATCGACCAGACGGATGCGGTCCACCTGCACAAGCGCCTCTGAGCCCTGTCCGAGCGGTCGCGCAGTGATGGTGCCGTCGCCACCGATATCGATTTTCTGTGAGTTGGGGATCGCGATCGGGCCGCCATTGCCGGCCACCGGCAAGCCGTTGCCGGTCTGCAGTTGGCCAAGCGCCGTGATCTGCAGGCTGCCGGCACGGGTGTAAGCCTCGCGGCCATCCGGAGCAACAACCGCTATCCAGCCCCTGCCGCGAACCGCCACATCCAGATCCCTGCCTGTCTCGCGCAATTGCCCGATCTGGAAGTCGGTGGCCGGGCTTTCGGCGAGCGCATGCGCCCGCGTCGGGAGTCCGTCGCCATACCAGATGCCCATGCTGCGCGCGGCAACGAAGTCGCGACGAAAACCGTCGGTGCCCACATTGGCGAGGTTGTTTGCATGCACCGCCTGCGCGAGGGTGTTGTTCTTCGCGCCGGTCATGCTGGTATAGAGCGCCTTGTCCATGGTCTTTACCGTGTTTATCGCGCCGACGGACGACCCTCAGGCCGTCCGCCGAACGCTCAGGCTCAGGAACGCAGATTGATGATGGTCTGCGTGATGGCGGTATTGGTCTCGATGGTCTTTGCGTTCGCCTGGAAGTTGCGCTGCGCCACGATGAGATCCACCAGTTCCTCGGAGAGATCCACGTTGGAATCCTCCAGGGCACCCGACTGCAGCGAACCGAAGGCACCGGCGCCAGCGATACCGGGAATGGGCTGACCCGAGTCAAAAGACTCACTCCATGCCGTGTTCCCAAGCGGAGTGAGTCCCTGCTGACTGGGGAAATCCGCGAGTAACACTTGCCCCAGCACCAGCGACTGGCCGTTGGTGTAGCGGGCGAAAATAGTACCGTTCTCCGCAACCTCGGTCCCGACAAGCTGACCGGGTCCGTATCCATCCTGCTTCAAGGACGCAAGATTGAAGTCGTCGCCAAACTGCGTGGAGCCTGCGATATCAATCTTGAAATCGGAAAAACCGGCATCGACCGTGCCGTTGAATACCGGCGTCGCGGCGCCGCCGTTGGGCCCATCGGGCTCGGCGTTAGAGCCGAAGTTAGCCTGTATTTGGTTGGCAGGAATCCAGTCGTCGATAACCAGTTCGGTGGTGAAGCCGGCCAGCGGCGTCGTGTCGAGGGAGCCATCCGTGTTGAAGCTGATGCGGAATGCCGTGTCGTCGCCATTGGGGTCAAGCGGGGCAACCGCAGACGGCGTACTTCCGGCGTTGGCCGGATTCTGGTTGGCCAAAGTGCCATCGATGGCCACCCAGACGAACCAGTCGTTGTTCAAGCCAGATTCGATCGCAGGATTGGGCTGATCCTTGCGGTAATAGAGGGTCGCTACGTGTGGCAAGCCCTCCGA
>CAJADV010000226.1 GCA_903938575.1 uncultured Gammaproteobacteria bacterium | reverse complement strand
CTGGGTATCGCCTACGCCGCATCTCTGGGTGGTCTGGGCACGCCGATTGGCACTCCCACCAACCTCGTGATGACCGGCTACGTGCGCTCCCACTCCGGGCTCGATAGCGGCATGCTCGAATGGATGAAGCTCGCGCTTCCGGTGCTGGCGATGCGGTTGCCGCTCGCATGGGCGGGGTTGTGCTTCGGCGCGAGAAGGGTCTCGGCGCAGGAGTTGCCGGGAGGACGCGCGCTGCTGCGCGAGCGCCTTGCCGCACTCGGGTCGGCGCGACCCATCGAATGGCGCGCTGGCGCCGTGTTCCTTGTGGTGGCGCTGTGCTGGATCAGCAGGCCGCTGCTGGTGCGCGTCCTCGACCTGCCGGGGCTCGACGACGGCGTCATCGCCCTTGCTGGTGCCGTAGCCTTGTTCCTGATTCCCGACGGGGAGGGCAGGGGGGGGCGGCTGATGGATTGGGATGCGGCGCGCGCAATGCCCTGGGATATTCTGCTTCTGCTCGGTGGCGGGCTCAGTCTCGCGGCGGCGATCAGTGCGAGTCACGCGGATGCGCCGATGGCAGCCTGGCTCTCGGGCAATGCGATTCCGGGCGGAATCATCCTGATGTTCGCGCTCTCGGCGCTTATCGTGTTCTCGGGGGAGCTGACCAGCAACGTCGCTGCCGCGGCAGCCATCATGCCGGTGCTGGCTGCGCTTTGCGCGGCCCGCGGGCTGGACCCACTGCCCGTGTTCATGATCGCGATTCTCTCGGCTAGCTGCGGTTTCATGCTTCCCGTTGCCACACCACCCAACGCAATCGCGTATTCCAGCGGCTACGTGCGCATCCCCGACATGCTGCGTGCAGGTTTGGGACTCAATGTGATGGGCATCGGCGTCATCGTGTGCTGGATGTGGTGGGCTGCGGCATGAACGAGGCCTGGGAGAGATCACCTCCGCTGCGCCTCGACCCGCGTCAGGCGCTGATCGATGTGCTAGACCAGACGCAGTTGCCGTTTCACAACCGCCGCCTGGAACTCGGCACCCTGGAGGACTGCGTCCGGGCGATCAGCAGCATGGTGGTGCGCGGCGCGCCGCTGATCGGACTTGCCGCGGCGGGTGGCTTGGCGATCGCCGTGTCTGCAGACCCTTCCGATGCAAACCTCGACGCCGCCAGCATGGCACTGATCGCCAGTCGTCCGACCGCGGTCAACTTGCGCTGGGCGGTTCAGGGCATGTGCTCAACCCTGCGCACCGTGGCGCCGGGTCAGCGTCGGGACGCCGCATGGCGTTATGCCGCGTGGCTTCAGCGCGAAGAGCAGGCCTGCTGCGAACGCATTGGCGAGCATGGCTACACCTTGCTGCGCCAAGCCGCTGCCACCGGGCGCGCGCAGGCACGCGGTCGCCTGAATATCCTCACGCATTGCAATGCCGGATGGCTCGCGACCGGCGCCTGGGGAACCGCGCTTGCGCCAGTGTATCGGGCATGGCGTGAAGGATTGCCGCTGCATGTGTGGGTCGACGAGACACGTCCGCGCAATCAGGGTGCGCGCCTCACCGCCTGGGAGTTGCGCGAGGCGGGAATCCCGCACACGCTGATCGTCGACAACGCAGCCGGCCACCTGATGCAGCGCGGTCAGGTTGATCTGTGCCTCGTGGGCAGCGATCGGACCACGCGTGCCGGTGATGTCTGCAACAAGATCGGGACTTACCAGAAAGCCCTCGCCGCCGGCGACAACGATGTCCCCTTCTACGTTGCCCTGCCGCGCTCCACCATCGACTGGTCTATCGCGGACGGTCTTGGCGAGATACTCATCGAGGCGCGATCGCAGGAGGAAGTGCTGCAGCTGGAGGGTCTGGACAGTCTGGGCGTCATTCACTGCCTGTCCCAGACACCGACGGGCTGCGCGGCCAGCAACCCCGCTTTCGATGTCACCCCGGCCCGACTGGTGTCCGGGTTGATCTGCGAATATGGCGTGTTTGCGGCGAATGAACAGGCTATGGCGGAGCTGCAGGCCATCCCTGAAACCGTCTATACGCCGACTGCGCCAGCAGGGGACTTCCCGGGAGTTGTTCATGGATTGTCGTGATGGACTGATGGGGCTTGTGGGCAACACGCCCCTGTTGCGACTGCGCCGGGCCTCCGAGGCGACCGGTTGCGAGATTCTGGGTAAAGCCGAATTCCTTAACCCCGGCGGATCGGTGAAGGATCGCACGGCGCTCGGCATCATCCGCGACGCCGAAGGCAGGGGGCATTTGCAGCCTGGTGGGCGGATCGTCGAGGGAACCGCCGGCAACACCGGCATTGGGCTTTGTATGCTCGGCAATGCGCTGGGCTATCGCACCACGATCGTCATCCCCGAAAACCAGAGCCCGGAGAAAATCCAGCTGCTGGCCCTTTGCGGAGCTGAGCTGCGCCTCGTGCCTGCCGTGCCTGCGTCCGACCCGAATCACTACGTGAAGGTCTCGGGACGGCTCGCGCTGGAATACGCCGAGCAGGAGCCCAATGGCGCCATCTGGGCGAATCAGTTCGACAACCTTGCCAACCGCGAGATTCATCGTGACACCACCGGCGCCGAGATCTGGCGCCAGACCGAAGGCCGTGTGGATGCTTTTATATGCTCGGTGGGAACCGGCGGCACGCTGGCGGGTGTCAGCGACTGCCTGAAGGCGCACAACCCCGCCGTGCGCATAGGGCTCGCCGATCCCATGGGAGCTGCCCTCTATCACTACTTTGCGCACGGCGAGCTGCGCGCCGAGGGCGACTCCATCACCGAAGGCATCGGCCAGACGCGCATCACGCGCAACCTCGAGGGCGCGGCCATCGACTTCGCCTGCCAGGTGCCGGATGCCGAGGCCCTGCCGTGGATCTTCGATCTGCTGCAGTACGAAGGCTTGTGCCTGGGCGGCTCGGCGGCAATCAATATCGCGGGCGCTGTGCGGATGGCGCGTGAACTGGGCCCCGGTCACACCATCGTCACGATCCTCTGCGACTACGGTACCCGCTACCAGAGCAAGCTGTTCAACCCGGCCTTCCTGCGCCGCAAGAATCTGCCGGTGCCGGCCTGGCTTGCCTGAGGGATTGCCTCAGACGCCCGGCAGGCACAGGCAGGGTGACTTGATCTGGAGGTCTGCGGTCTTCCACGCCGCATCGAAGCGCTTTTCCACCTCGGCAGCCTCGGCAGTTCTTCCTTGTAGCTGCAGGGCGCGCAGCAGGCCGTACAGTCCCCAGCCGTTTTCCGGGGAGATTTCAAGGTCGCGCGTGAACACCGCCTCCGCCTCGCGTGGCCGTCCGGCCTGCAGCAGCGCGGCCCCCCACGGATGCCGAACGGGCTGGATCCAGTCGCGGGGCTCGTCGTAGCGCAGCGCGTCCTCGCGCGCTGCCGCAGCACCGAGATGCTTTAAGCCTTCGTCGATATCACCACTGCGAAAGGCGATCTCGCCAGCCATCACGCCTTCGGCCACATCCAGGATGTCTTTGCTGGCGTTGTTGCCGAAAAAGGCATCGTCCGGCAAGCGGGTGCGGGCGCTTGCGAAGGCCGTCTGCTCGGTGCGCGCTTCGTCGACGCGGCCGGTGGCGACAAAGGCAACAGCGCGGGCGTAGTGCTGCAGGCTCTGCGACAGCGGTACGTAGTCGGGAAACGCGGGCGTGGCGAGGATCTCCTCCCAGCGTCCGAAACGCATCATCACTTCGAGCGGCATAGCCATCATGCCGTCAGCCCAGGGCTCCGCGCGGTACGTAGCGTCGGGGATTGCCGCTGACATCTCCTTCACGCGTTGCAGCGCGAGCGCGCTCTGGCCGCTCATCATCGCGGCGAAGACCAGCAGGTGGCGGTTATGGGCCATGTACAACTGGTAGAAGCCCTGCTCGGGAACCCGCGCAACGTAGCGCTCGTCTGCCTCGATGGCGTGGGTATTGGAGTCGATCGCTTGTTGCCACCGCCCAAGTCGTACATCGATGTGGGAGGGCATGTGCACCATGTGCCCAAGCCCGGGCTGCAGGTCGCGGAGCACCGCTACGGCAGGATCGGCGCGTGCAGGGTCGGGCGAGGCCTCCAGCGTATGGATGTAGAGATGGTTGGCGAGCGGATGCCGCGGTGCCAGGGCCAGCACGCGGTCGAGTTCCGCGATCAGCTCCGGCGTGCCGGGCTGCGCGACTCCCGCGGCGGTCCACAGGTCCCAGGGCCTTAGCTCGGCGAGCGACTCCGCATAGATCGCCCCGACATCGACGTCTTGCGGGTAGGCGGCGCGCACCTGAGCCATGGCCTTGGCGTAGCGGGCATCGAGTTGTGCGCGGTCCAGCGCGGGATCGGCTGAGTACCGTGTGACCAGCGCCTCGATCAGTGCGCGCTCGACGGGCGTTGCCGCGCCGAGGCGCGCCTGTGCCTCGCGCAAGGCGTCGAGCGCGATCCGATTGCGCGCATCGGGAAGGCTGGCGTTATTGATGTGCGGACCACTCGCGATCGCGATACCCCACCACGGCATCGGGTGCTGCGGGTCGGCTGCCGCCGCGCGCCGGAAGCAGCGCACCGATTCGTCATGGTTGAAGGCGTACATGAACGCGAGCCCCTGGTCGAACCAGAGCTGCGCCGCGGGGACACGGGTGGAGATAGGGCGGGAGAAGCCGCCAAGACCCTCGAAGGGCGCCGTTGGCTCGGCCAAGCCAGGCAGGGGCAGCAGAATCAAAAGGGGCAACAGAAACCGGACGATCTGTTTCACGGCGGCCTGCTTTCCTGTGATCCATCGACGCCCCGAGCTTAGCGTAGCGTCTGCACCGGCGTAAATCAGGGCCGCAGGCGCAGTGGCTCCTCGTCCATCGCGGACAGTTGCTCGCGAAGTTCCAGCACGTGCTCGGACCAGTAGCGCGGCGTGTTGAACCACGGGAAGTAGCGCGGAAACGCCGGATCCTCCCAGCGCGAGGCGATCCAGCCGGCGTGGTGCATCAGGCGCAGGGTGCGAAGTGGCTCGATCAGGCCCAACTCGCGGTGCGGAAAATCGTGGAATTCCTCGTAGCCATCGGCGATCTCATCGAGTTGAGCGGTGCGCTCGTGACGCTCGCCGGCGAGCAGCATCCACAGATCCTGGACGGCCGGCGCGCGGCGGCAGTCATCGAAATCAACCAGCCAGAGCGCGCCGTCTCGGCAGAGGATATTGCCGCCGTGCAGGTCGCCGTGGGTGCGGATCAGCGCAAGATCGGCCGGGCGGTAGCGGTCCTCGATGCGGGCGATCAGATCACGGCAGAGGCTGTCGTAGGCGATTCGCAGCTCCTGCGGAATGAAGCTCGCGGACAGCAGACGGTGGCTTGTGCGCGCGAAGCTCTCGACGTCCAGCGTCGGTCGCGCGAGAAAGGGCTTGCTGGCGCCGATGGCGTGGAGGCGGCCTAGAATACGACCAAGAGAAAGCAGCGTGCCCTCGCGCTCGGGCTCTGGTGCATGACCACCGAAGCGCGTGAAGAGGGCGAAGCGGAATCCCTCGTGACGGAACAGCGTGCAGCCCTCGGCATCGGCTAGTGGTGCAACGATCGGCAGTTCAGCCTCGGCGAGCTCGAGGCTGAAGGCGTGTTCCTCGAGGATGCCCTCGTCGCTCCAACGCTCGGGTCGGTAGAACTTGGCGATGAGCGGCGCCTCGCCCTCGATGCCTACCTGATAGACCCGGTTCTCGAAACTGTTGAGTGCCGATATCCGCAGATCCGATACGCGCCCGGTACTCTCCACGGCGTCCAGCACGAACTCGGGGCCAAGGCGTGCGTAAGGATGCGGATCACTCATGCGGATTCTGCTTGGCAGCGTAGGCCTCGGGTTCTTACTGTAGCAGAAGCCGACGGGTGGCCGGGGCGCGGGGAGTATCGATATGGCATCTGGAGAACGACGCATCGGCGGTGATGGAGAAATCACGCTGCAGGTCGATGCTGCCGCGGGCGGTCGCATCACCAGCCTGCGTATGCGTGGCCATGAATTGCTGGTTTCACGCACCGCTGATCCGCTGGGCTGGGGCTCTTACCCGATGGCACCGTTTGCGGGGCGTCTGCGCGACGGGCAGTTGCTGTTCGGTGCTCGCCGCTATGAATTCGCCCGCAATATGCCCCCGCACGCCATTCACGGCACCGTGTTCGACCGGGACTGGGAATGGCTCTCAGATGACACGCTGGGTATAGATCTCGGCAGCGCATGGCCGTGGCCGGGGAGAGCGGAGCAATGCTTCCGGATCCACGGCAACGAGCTCTGTATGAGCCTCGAGATCCACGCCGCAGAGCGGAGCTTCCCCGCCAGCGCGGGTTTCCACCCGTGGTTCCGGCGCGATCTGGGCTGCGGCCTGCCGGCCCGCCTCGATTTCCGGCCCGGATTCCGTTACGCCTGCGACGACAGTGGCATTCCTACGGGCGCCTTGATCGCCCCGGGCGATGGCCCGTGGGATGACACCTTCACGGGGCTCGAGCGCGAGCCGGTTCTCGAGTGGCCGGGTGCCTTGCGGCTGGAGTTCAGCTCCAATCATCCGCACTGGGTGGTCTACAACCAGCGCCCGCATGCGCTCTGCGTCGAGCCCCTGACGGCGCCGCCCAATGCCGTGAATGGTGGCGCCCATCTGGTCGAACCCACCCGTCCGCTGCGGCTTGAGTTCAGGCTCCGGTGTGGTGCCAGTAGCTGAGCGGGCCCGCACTCTGGACACCGCCCTCGCGAGCAGTGAAGATTCGCCCCCGTTCGCGGCCTGCGCGCTACGCTTGCCCGATACGTATCAACACACTGGAGTCGCTCATGTCTGATGAAGTCCTGCTCGAGGAAGCCGACGGCATACTTACCGTCACCATCAACCGTCCTGCGGCCAAGAACGCCATCAACCGCGCCGTGGCCGAGGGCATCGCAGCTGCAATGGACCGCCTCGACAGCTCGCCGTCGCTGCGTGTTGGCATCCTGACGGGTGCGGGCGGCGTGTTCTGTTCGGGCATGGATCTGAAGGCCTTTCTCGGTGGCGATTTCCCGTCTGTTGAAGGTCGTGGCTTCGGCGGTTTGGTCGAGCGTCCGCCGGAGAAGCCCTTGATTGCCGCCGCCGAGGGCTATGCGCTGGCCGGTGGTCTTGAGTTGCTGCTCGCCTGTGATCTCGCCGTGGCTAGCGAGACGACCCGTCTCGGCATCCCCGAGGCCAAGCGCGGCCTGGCTGCTGCTGCAGGTGGTCTGGTGCGCCTGCCGCGTCTGGTGCCCTACCGCGTCGCCCTCGAGATGGCTCTGACGGGTGACATGATCAGTGCCGCGCGCGCTTACGAGATCGGGCTGCTCAATCGCGTGGTAGCGCCCGGTGAGGCACTGGCTGCAGCGCAGGCCATGGCCCGCGCGATTGCCGCGAACGGGCCGCTTTCGGTGGCGGCGAGCAAGCGTGTGATGCGCGAGCAGGCGAGCTGGCCGGCAGATGAGATCTGGAAGCGTCAGGACGCGATCGTCACACCGGTATTTGCCTCCGAGGACGCCCGCGAAGGTGCCTCCGCATTCGCCGAAAAGCGCGCTCCATCCTGGTCTGGCAAGTAATTCTCATCCACCACTGAACCCCACAATCCTCAGGAGTCATCGATCATGGAAATTTCGGGCAAGACAGCCATCATCACCGGCGGGGCCTCGGGCCTCGGCGAAGCCACGGTCAGGCGCCTGGCGCGTATGGGCGCCAACGTCGCGATCTTCGACATGAACGCCGAACGCGGCAATGCCGTGGCCGCCGAACTCGGCAGCAGCGTGATGTTTCAGAACGTAAACGTTACCAGCGAGGAGTCGGTGGCTGCGGCGATCGCCGCGACCGTCGAGCGCTTCGGCGCGATACATATCTGCTGCAACTACGCAGGTATCGGCAATGCGCTCAAGACGCTCGGCAAGCAGGGTGTATTCCCGCTCGCGGAGTTCAACAAGGTCATCCAGATCAATCTGGTCGGCACCTT
>CAJADV010000225.1 GCA_903938575.1 uncultured Gammaproteobacteria bacterium | reverse complement strand
GGCAGGGCAAGGCGATAAGCGGGGTAGCCGTCAGCCTCGTCGAGGCTGATGGACTTGATCCAGGAGCTGAATTTCACCGGCACGCCGCGGCGAACGCTGGTCACGTCCACCTCATCTCCCGGCGAGACGAAGAAGGCGCCATGTGACGGGAAGAGTTCATCGATCAGCAGATAGCGCTCGATCGGGTCGACTTTCAAAATAAGGCTCTGGTAGGTGGCGTTGGAGGCACCGGGAAAGCGCACATCGACGAAACTGCGCTCCTCGACCAGTTGCTGGAGACGGATCACCACCTGCTCGAAACTTGCCTGGGGCGTGTTGTGTTCGGTGTCTGCCGGCTCCAGACGAGGCTCCACCTGCGGCTTTTTACGCAAGCCCGAGAGGAGCTTCATGATTGCGCCGTCAGCCATGAGGATTCGTATCCCGGGTATGAATTGAAGGGTCGT
The DNA here is from genome assembly GCA_903938575.1 of uncultured Gammaproteobacteria bacterium. Classification (GTDB taxonomy): domain Bacteria; phylum Pseudomonadota; class Gammaproteobacteria; order Pseudomonadales; family UBA5518; genus UBA5518. Next base: position 4,615 of record CAJADV010000225.1, on the reverse strand, counting down.
CGAGTATAGACGAGCCCAGTCTGTCCGGTTATCGGCTGGCCGGCGAGGGTCTTGAAGACTCAAGCGCGGTGGGCACGCACCCACCAGCGCTTGAGCAGTCTTCAGGGCAGCAGATGCGAGACCGCGTCGCGCTCTTCGCTCAACTCTTTTTCCGTGGCGAGCATGCGGGCGCGCGAGAAGTCGTTGATCGCTGCGCCCTGAACGATACGCCATTCGCCATTGCGGCAGGCGCATGGGAACGAGTAGATGAGTCCTTCCTGGATGCCATAGCTGCCGTCGCTGTAGACACCCATGCTGACCCAGTCGTCGTCAGCGGTGCCAAGGGCCCAGCTGCGCATGTGGTCGATGGCCGCGTTTGCGGCGGAGGCCGCGCTCGAGGCTCCGCGCGCCTTGATCACGGCTGCGCCGCGCTGCTGCACGGTGGGGATGAACTCCTGTTCGTACCAGGGGTGATCGACCATGTCGATCGCGGGTTTGCCGGCGACCAGGGCGTTGAAGAGGTCGGGGTACTGGGTGGACGAGTGATTGCCCCAGATCGTCATGTGGCTGATCGCGTTGACGTCAGTGCCGAGCTTGTTGGCCAGCTGACTCATCGCGCGGTTGTGATCCAGACGGGTCATCGCGGTGAATTGTCGCGGGTCGATCCCCGGGGCATTGCGCTGCGCGATGAGGGCGTTGGTGTTGGCAGGATTCCCCACCACCAGGACCTTGATGCCGCGCGAGGCCACGGCGTCGATGGCCTTGCCCTGCGCGGAGAAGATCGCGGCGTTCGCTTCGAGCAGATCCTTACGCTCCATCCCCGGCCCTCGGGGGCGGGCTCCCACCAGCAGCGCGTAATCGGAGTCGCGAAAGGCCTCTTCGGCCCGGTCGGTGCAGACCATCCCGGCCAGCAAGGGAAAAGCGCAATCCTCGAGTTCCATGGCTGCCCCGCGCAGGGCATCCAGGGCAGGGGTGATCTCGAGCATGTTCAGGATCACCGGCTGGTCGGGGCCCAGCATGCTGCCGGAGGCAATCCGGAAGAGCAGGCTGTAGCTGATCTGGCCGGCGGCGCCGGTGACGGTGACACGGACGGGCTTCTTCATCGCGGATTTCCTGTCGCGGGAGGTTGCTTGGAGGCGGCGCTGGCGACCCACAGGGCCTCCGTACGCACCGGCGCGATTGTACGGCCTGGCCTCCCGAGCCGCTACCGCAAGCGGCACCGGGGGTGTGATTTCTGCCCGGGGACATTGCCCTCGGCGCCCGCGTAGAATCGCCCCTCCTGACTGCAATCCCGAGGGCGCGTCTTGGCGCAATCTGATCCCCGCAAGACCCGCACCGAGTCCAACAAGCTCCAGAAGCGCCTGCGCCGTAACGTCGGGCGGGCGATCGAGGAGTACAACATGATCGAGGAGGGTGACCTCGTCATGGTGTGTGTGTCGGGAGGCAAGGACTCCTACGGCATGCTGGACATACTGCTCAACCTGCAGCGTACGGCCCCCGTCCGCTTCGAACTGGTGGCAGTGAATCTGGACCAGAAACAACCGGGTTTTCCCGAGGACGTTCTGCCCGCGTACCTGAGTGGCATTGGCGTGCCGTTCCACATTCTCGAGCGGGACACCTACAGCATCGTCAAGTCACTGGTGCCTGAGGGCAAGACGACCTGTGGCCTGTGCTCCCGTCTGCGACGGGGCAACCTGTACGCCTTTGCTCGCGAGATCGGGGCCACCAAGATCGCCCTGGGCCACCACCGCGACGACATCGTAGAAACCCTTTTTCTCAATATGTTCTTTGGCGGCAAACTGAAGGCCATGCCGCCCAAGCTCCTGAGCGACGATGGGGCGAACGTGGTGATCCGGCCGCTGGCCTACTGCCAGGAGGACGATCTGGCCGAGTACGCCATGCTCAAAGGCTTCCCTATCATTCCCTGCAATCTGTGCGGCTCGCAGGAGAACCTGCAGCGTCAGGCGGTCAAGCAGATGCTGGCCGACTGGGACCGCCGTTATCCGGGGCGCTCTGAGGCGATCTTCTCCGCCATCTGCAATGTCGCGCCGTCCCAGCTGGCGGACACCGCTCTCTTTGATTTCGCCGGCTTGCGTGCAGCAGCCCCTGACGCTACTGCGATCCGCCTGAAAGCCGTCTGATTCCCCCCACCGGCAAGTTCTTGCCGGGCTGGCCCGGAAAATGCAAACACCCTTCGAGAGCATTCCACCGGGACGCAGATCGTCAAATAGCCGTCACCGCGTGTGGTGCGGCGATGTTGCCGGGGGCGTGTCCGCCGGCGGGGGAACATGAGGGGGACTTGAGATGGTCGAGCGAGCAGACATCAGCCAGGTGTTGGCGCAGATGCGCATGGTCCAGACACAGATCAACCGGCCGCCCGCCGAGATCATGCCGGGAGCGATTGCTCCGGGCCAGCTGGCGCGTCCGCAGGACGGGCCGGGCTTCGGTGCGTTGTTCAGCCAGGCGATCGACAGTGTCAACAACATCCAGAAAGAGTCAGGGCGTCTGCGCGAGTCCTACGAGTCCGGCGCGAGCGGCGTGAGCCTGACGCAGGTGATGATTGCCGCCGAGAAATCCAGCGTCTCCTTCGAGGCCATGCTGCAGGTGCGCAACAAGCTCGTGCAGGCCTACCAAGACATCATGAATATGCCGGTGTGATCAACGGGCAACCTCGGGAGCGCTGAACAGACATGGCTGACACCGAACAGTTAACCGGAACCCAGCTGGCGAGCGCCGGCGGGACGACCGTGATGATAGAGGCCCCGCAGAATCCTTATCTCGAGGGTATCGGGCGCCTTTCCATTCCGCGCCAGGCAGGCGTCATCGTGGGTCTTGCGGCGACGGTCGCGTTGGCCGTCTGGGTCGTTCTATGGACCCGGTCCGCCGACATGCGCCCGCTCTACGGCAGCCTCGAGCATCTCGATTCCCAAGGTGTCATCACCGTGCTGGAGTCGAACCGCATCGCGTACCGGATCGACGAGCACAGCGGGATGCTGCTGGTCGAAGACAGCCGCTACAACGAGGCGCGGCTGAAGCTCGCAGACGCGGGGATGCCCAACGACAGCGCTGTCGGTTTCGAGATGCTGGACAAGGAGCAGGGGATCGGGACCAGCCAGTTCATGGAGACGGCGCGTTTTCGCCGCAGTCTGGAGGGAGAGCTCTCACGCACGATATCGAGCATCACCAGTGTGCGTGGGGCGCGGGTGCACCTTGCCATCCCTGAGCGAACCGTTTTCGTCCGTGACCAGCGCAAGCCAAGTGCCTCGGTGCTGCTCGAGGTGGTCCCGGGGCGCACCGTCGATGACGCCCAGGTGCGCGCCATCGGGAATCTGGTGGCCTCCAGCGTTCCGGACATGGCGCTCGGCGGTGTCACCATCGTCGATCAGAAAGGTCGTTTGCTGTCCAATTTTGCAGAGGACCGTGAGGCGGCCTTGGCGAGCAAGCAGCTCGATTTCACGCGCAACCTCGAGGACCAGATGGTCGCGCGCGTGCAGCGGATTCTCGAACCTCTCGTAGGTGCGGGCCGATTCAAGGCCGAGGTGACCGCGGATGTGGACTTCACCGCCGTTGAGCAGGCCGACGAGATATACAATCCTGATCTGCCGGCGATCCGCAGTGAACAGCGGACGGACGAACAACGGCTTTCAGGTGAGGCTGGCGGTGGCATCCCGGGTGCGCTGAGCAATCAGCCGCCGGTTAACGGCTCAGCTCCCGAGACGGTCACGCCGCCGGCTGGCGGGCCGGCCTCGGCAGCGGGGTCAACGGTATCTCCGGCGGGTGCGGCGGGATCTGCCCCAGGCAATGTCCGCAGCCAGTCAATGCGGAACTACGAACTCGACCGGACCCTGAGCTACACCCGTCACCAGGTTGGCAAGTTGCGTCGACTGAGCGTTGCCGTGGTCCTCGATGATCGCCAGAGCGTCAATGCAGAGAGCGGCGAGCGCAAGAACAGCCCCTGGGACGCTGCCACGATGGAGCGAGTGACCACGCTGGTTCGTGACGCCGTGGGCTATGATGCCAAGCGGGGCGACAGTGTTAATGTCATCAACGCAGCATTTTTCGACCTGCCGGTCGATGATGAAGCGTTGGCCCCGGTGCCGCTGTGGGAGCAGTCATGGTTCTGGCCGGCGTTGCGCCTTGGCATGGGAGCCCTCGGTATCCTGCTCCTGATATTTGCGGTGGTGCGGCCTGTGCTGCGTACGCTGAGCAGCAACGCACGCCAGATGCGCGCCCTCGAGGAGCGGCATCGTATGGAGCGCCAGGTCAAGGAGTCGGCGAGCAGGCAGGATGGCGGTGAGGATTCACCCCCGATGCTGCCTCCGCCCAACAGGGATCACGATCGGCGTATGACTGCAGTCCAGACACTGGTCGAGAGCGACGCCGAGAAGGTCGCACAGGTAGTCCGCAAGTGGGTACGTGAAAGTGAGCATTGACGCTTCCCCGGACGGGCCCAGCCACCTTGAGAAGGCAGCGATCCTGCTGCTCTCGGTGGGGGAGGCCAGCGCTGCCAAGATCTTGCGCCACCTGACCCCCAAGGAGGTGCAGCGCGTCGGTGCGCAGATGACCAAGATGGAAGATATCAGCACCGAGCAGGTCAAGTCGGTGATAGAGAGCTTCCTGGCGGAGGCCTATGCGG